>JAJKJG010000098.1 GCA_021154065.1 Methylobacterium sp. | reverse complement strand
GGGACGAGCAAACTCCGGCTGGTCATGGCGATGACGCCTCTCGCCGCGCGCCGGGAGAGGGCCTCGCCCTGAGTGGGCATCGACCGCTGAGCCTCAATCCCGACGACCCCTCACCCGCTCGCGCCCCAGGCGCCAGTCGGCCTCGCCCCGCAAGCGGGGCGAGGTAGGGCGCGCCATGACCCTCCGTCTCACCATGGCGCAGGCGCTCGTGCGCTACCTCGCGGCGCAGCGGACGGAGTGCGAGGGCCGCATCGAGCCGGTGTTTGCCGGCGTCTGGGCGATCTTCGGCCATGGCAACGTCGCCGGCATCGGCGAGGCGCTGTCGGGCGCGCGCGACAGGCTGCCGACCTACCGGGCGCATAACGAGCAGGCGATGGCGCATGCGGCGATCGCCTTCGCCAAGGCGTCGCGGCGCCGGCGCATGATGGCCTGCACGACCTCGATCGGGCCCGGCGCCACCAACATGGTGACGGCGGCGGCGGTAGCCCACGTCAACCGGCTGCCGGTGCTGCTCCTGCCCGGCGACGTGTTCGCGAGCCGCCGCCCCGACCCGGTGCTGCAGCAGGTCGAGGATTTTTCCGACGGCACCGCGTCGGCGAACGACTGCTTCCGCCCAGTGTCGCGCTATTTCGACCGCATCACGCGGCCCGAGCAGATCCTCACCGCGTTGCCGCGCGCCCTCGCCGTGCTGACGGATCCGGCCGAATGCGGGCCGGCGACGCTGGCGCTGTGCCAGGACGTGCAGGCGGAGGCGTTCGATTATCCCGAGCGCTTCTTCGCCGAGCGCGTCTGGCGCCTGCGGCGGATCCGGCCGGACGAGCGCGAGCTCGTCGACGCGGCGGCGCTCGTCGGGCGCGCGAAGAAACCGCTGATCGTCGCCGGCGGCGGCGTGCACTACGCCGAGGCGGCCGAGACGCTGAAGCGCTTCGCCGAGGCGCACGACATTCCGGTCGCCGAGACGCAGGCCGGCAAGAGCGCCCTCCCCCACGAGCATCCGCTCAACATGGGCGCGATCGGCGTCACCGGCACGAGCGCCGCGAACGCGCTCGCGGCCGAGGCCGACGTCGTGCTCGCGGTCGGCACGCGGCTGCAGGACTTCACCACCGGCTCCTGGGCGCTGTTCCGCAACCCGGAGACGACGATCATCGGCCTCAACGTGCAGAACTTCGATGCCGAGAAGCACGGCGCGCTGCCGCTCGTCTGCGACGCGCAGGTCGGGCTCGAGCGGCTCTCGGCGGCGCTCGGCGGCCGGCGCGCGCCGCTCGTCTGGGCCGAGCGCGCCGCATCCGAGAAGGCGCGCTGGCGCGCGCTCGCCGCCGCAGCGACCGCGGCGACGAACGCCGCGCTGCCCTCCGACGCCCAGGTGATCGGCGCGGTGCAGCGGGCGGGCGAGCCGTCCGATATTGTCGTCTGCGCCGCCGGCGGCCTGCCGGGCGAGCTGCACAAGCTGTGGCAGGCATCGGAGCCCGGCGGCTACCACCTCGAATACGGCTATTCCTGCATGGGCTACGAGATCGCCGGCGGCCTCGGCGTCAAGATGGCGCGGCCCGAGCGCGAGGTGATCGTCATGGTCGGCGACGGCTCGTACCTGATGATGAACTCCGAGATCGCGACCTCGGTCATGCTGGGCAAGAAGCTCACCATCGTCGTGCTCGACAACCGCGGCTTCGGCTGCATCGACCGCCTGCAGCGCGCGACCGGCTCCGAGAGCTTCAACAACCTGTTCGAGCACACCCGGCACGAGGCGCTGCCGCAGATCGATTTCGTCGCGCACGCGGCGAGCCTCGGCGCGATTGCCGAGAAGGCCGCGGGCCTTACCGAGCTCGAGGCGGCGCTCGCCCGCGCCCGCCGCGCCTCGCGCACCAGCGTCATCGTCATCGACACCGATCCGCTCGCCGCGACCGCGGCCGGCGGCCACTGGTGGGACGTCGCCGTGCCGGAGGTGTCCGAGCGCGCCGAGGTGCGAAGCGCGCGGGCGGCCTATGAGAGCGCGCTGAAGGGGCAACGTCTTGGCGATTGACGGAAAGCTCGACACGCGAATCCCCTCCCCCTTGCGGGGAGGGGTAGGGGTGGGGGTCGCGGGGCTAGAACGCTCCGCCAAGGGTGTGCCCGCCCTCGCCGGTGCGGCGCCTGATCAAATCATCCCGCGCTCTACGCCCGCGACCCCCACCCGGCTCGGCCTTCGGCCGAGTCCGGCCTCCCCGCAAGGGGGAGGCAGAAGGTGACCGTCCGCATCGGCGCCAATCCGATCGGCTGGTCGAACGACGACCTGCGCTCGCTCGGCGGCGCGACGAGCCTCGAGACCTGCTTGGCCGAGGCGAAGGAGGCCGGCTTCGAAGGCATGGAGCTCGGCCACAAGTTCCCGCGTGAGCCGAAGGCGCTGACGGCGGTGCTCGATCGCTTCGGCCTCGACCTCGTCTCCGGATGGCATTCGGCCGAGCTCTTGGCCCGCTCCGCCGAAGATGAGCTCGCGGCGCTGCGGCCTCACCTCGCCCTCCTCAAGGCGATGGGCTGCAAGGTGTTGATCCTCGCCGAAACGTCGAACGCGATCCATGGCGACCGCGCGACGCCGCTCGACGAGCGGCCGGTCCTCGGGCCCGGCGAATGGCCGGAGTTCGGCCGCCGCATCACCGCCGTCGGCGACGCCGTTCTCGCCGAGGGGCTGCGGCTCGTGTACCACCATCACATGGGCACGGTGGTCCAGTCCGAAGCCGACATCGACGCCTTCATGGCGGCGACCGGCCCCTCCGTGCATCTCCTCCTCGACACCGGGCACGCGACCTTCGCGGGCGCCGACCCGGCGGCGCTCGCCCGCCGCTATCGCTCCCGCATCTCGCATTTCCACGCCAAGGACGTACGCGCCGAGGTGATGGCGCGCGCCACCGCCTCGCGCCTCTCCTTCCTCGACGCGGTGATCGCCGGCGTGTTCACGGTCCCGGGCGACGGCTGCGTCGATTACCCGGCGGTGCTTGCCGAGCTTTCGGGCGACGTGGGCTGGGCCGTGGTCGAGGCCGAGCAGGATCCGGAAAAGGCCCATCCCCTCACCTATGCCAGGATGGGCTACGCCAACCTCAGGCGCTATCTTGCGGGGGCGGGGCTGCTGTGAGCTGCGTGCGTGCTTCGAGGCTCGCTACGCTCGCACCTCAGCATGAGGAGATTTGTGTTTGGCCCGGCAGCCGTTTGGGCCAACCTCCCATATCCTCATCCTGAGGTGCGAGCGCAAGCGAGCCTCGAAGGACGCACCCTGTCGAGCCAGCCCCTCATCCGCTAGCCTTCGGCGAGTAGGAGTCGACGATGTCCAACCTCCTCCTCAAGCCCGCCGCCGAACGCGGCCGCATCCACCGGGTGACGCCCAAGAGCGCCGGCTGGACCTATGTCGGATTCGAGGTCCACAGGCTCGCGGCCGGGGAAGCGGCATCCGCCGCGACCGGCGAGCGCGAGGCTTGCCTCGTCCTCGTCGCCGGCAAGGCGCGGGTCGAGGTCGACGGCAAGAGCTTCGGGGAGATCGGCGGCCGGATGTCGCCCTTCGAGGGCAAGCCGTCCTCGGTCTACGTGCCGGCGGGCTCGACCTGGCGCGCCGCGGCAACGACCGCGCTTGAGCTTGCCGTCTGCTCGGGCCCGGGCGGCGGCGCCCACGCGGCGCGGCTCATCGGGCCGGACACGATCGAGAGTCTCACGCGCGGCTCCGGCACGAACACCCGCCACGTCCAGAACATCCTGCCCGAGACCGAGCCGGCGCACAGCCTCCTCGTCGTCGAGGTCATCACGCCGCCGGGCCACTGGTCGAGCTATCCGCCGCACAAGCATGACCGCGACGCGCTGCCGGACGAGTCGCTCCTCGAGGAGACCTATTACCACCGCCTCGACCCGGCCCAGGGCTACGCCGTCCAGCGCGTCTACACCGACGACCGCTCGCTCGACGAGACGATGGCGGTCGAGGACCGCGACGTCGTGCTCGTGCCGCGGGGCTACCACCCGGTCGGCGCGCCGCACGGCTACCGGCTCTACTACCTGAACGTCATGGCCGGCCCGCGCCGGATCTGGCGTTTCCGCAACGACCCGGCGCACGAGTGGATGGTAAAGGGGTAGAAAACCCACAAAAAGCCGCAGAATCGCAGGCGTTTTTCGTTGTGACTCCCGGCCCGGGGATGCACAGTGCCCTTTGGAACAACGCCCTCAGAGGCACCCCGCGAGGCATTCCGCGACAGTGGCCGGCCACACCGTTCTCCTGAACCTCCTCGGAGGCATCGCGCTCCTGCTCTGGGCGACGCGGATGGTGCGGACCGGCGTGCTGCGCGCCTTCGGCGAACGCTTCCGCCGCGCCGTCGCGCAGGCGACCGCGAACCCGCTCCGTGCCTGCCTTGCCGGCATCGGCGTCGCGAGCGCGGTGCAGAGCTCGTCGGCGACCGGGCTCATCGTCGTGTCGTTTGCCGAGCGCGGGCTCATCGCGCTCTCCGCCGCGCTCGCGGTGATGCTCGGCGCCGATGTCGGCTCGACCCTCGTCGTGCAGGCCCTCGCTTTCGACCTCTCCGGTCTCGTGCCGGTGCTGCTCATCGCCGGCGTGATCGCCTTCATGGCGGTCGAGAACGCGACCGTGCAGCAGGTCGGACGCATCGTCATCGGCCTGGCGCTGATGATCCTGTCGCTCGGGATGGTCGTCGCCGCAAGCCATGGCTTTCGCGGCAGCGAGGTCCTCGCCCTCGTGCTCCAGCGTCTCGGCGACGACCCGATCCTGGCGGTGATCGTCGGGGCGCTCCTGACCTGGCTGTTCCACTCGAGCGTCGCGATGGTGCTGCTCGTGATCTCGCTGACCTCCGCCGCGATGCTGTCCGCCCCGCTCGGGATGGCGCTCGTGCTCGGCGCCAACATCGGCTCGGGGCTGATTCCGATCGGCCTGTCGCTGCGCGCGCCCGCGGCGGCAAAGCGCGTGCTGTTCGGCAATTTCCTGTTCCGGCTCGCGGGCGCGCTCGCGGCGCTCCTGGTCCTGCGCCTCGCGGCCGACGGCATGGCGCGCCTCGAAAGCGATCCGGCGCGCCAGATCGCCGACTTCCACACCCTCTTCAACCTCGCGCTGGCGCTGGTTTTCCTGCCCCTGACCGGCGTCGCCGCCGGCTGGCTCGAGCGCCTGATCCCGGACGCGAAGGCGCCCGGCGAGCCGACGATCGAGCATCTCGACGACACCCTCCTCGACCGCCCCTCGATCGCGCTCGGCAGCGCGACCCGCGAGGTGATGCGGCTTGCCGACATGGTCGAGATCATGCTGCGTGAGACGATCCTCGCCTTCGGCGAGGACGGCGACAGGCGCCGCCAGGCGGTCAAGGGCCTCGACGATCCGGTCGACCGCCTGCAGGAGGAGATCAAGCTCTATCTGACGCGGCTCACCCGCAACCCGCTGTCCGAGGAGGACAGCCGGCGCGCCTTCGACCTCATCCTGTTCACGACCAACCTCGAGCACATCGGCGATATCATCGACAAGAGCCTGCTCGAGCTCGCGGCGAAGAAGAGCCGCCTGCACCTCGACTTCTCGCCGGAGGGCTGGGCCGAGATCAAGGCGCTGCACGCCCGCGTCGTCGACCAGATGCGCCTCGCCATGACCGTGTTCGTCACCCGCGACATCCGCATGGCGCGCCAGCTCGTGCTCGAGAAGGACAACATCCGATTGGCCGAGCGCGGCGCGACCGAGAGCCACCTGCGCCGCCTGCGCGAGGGCACCATCGCCTCGATCGAAACGAGCGCGCTGCACCTCGACATCCTGCGCGATCTCAAGCGCATCAACGCCCACATCACCTCGGTCGCCTACCCGATCCTCGAGGCCTCGGGCGAGCTGCGGGAGAGCCGATTGAGGGTGGCGGCTGAGTAGGCAACGCGGGAGGATGCGCAACCGTCGGTGCGTGCTTCGAGGCTCGGCCTTCGGCCTCGCACCTCAGCATGAGGAGGTCTGTGTTCGGGCCATGCACCACAGCCCTCATCCAGCATGAGGAGGTCTGAGTTTGGGCCATACACCCAAACCCTCATGCTGGGGTGCGAGCGGAGCGAGCCTCGAAGCACGCAGGATACCGATGCAGCGGCCTTGTCGAGGGCTCGCACCTCTGGATGAGGGTTGATATCGTTCAAGGATCGCCGAGGGCCACATGGGCGCGTTCGTCTATATCCTGCAGTGCGCGGACGACAGCTACTACGTCGGCTCGGCGCGCGGAGACGATCTCGACAAGCGCTTCTACGAGCATCAGACCGGGGCGCTCGGCGGCTACACGAGCACCCGCCGGCCCGTGCAGCTCGTTTTCCACGAGCATTTCGAACGGATGACCGATGCCATGGCCGCCGAGCGGCGCATCAAGGGCTGGAGCCGGGCCAAGAAGGAAGCTCTGATTCCGGGCGAGTGGGACCGCTTGCCTTGGCTCGCCAAGCGGCCCGGTGGACGGACCAGGGTTCTCTCGAAAACCACGGATCCGGAACGAGCCACGCAGAATGCGCCCGCGCAGGGTGCGTGCTTCGAGGCTCGGCCTGACGGCCTCGCACCTCAGCATGAGGATTTGGGAGCTGGGCCCAAACTCCCCTCTCCTCATGCTGAGGTGCGAGCGCAGCGAGCCTCGAAGCACGCAGTCCGGCAGGGCGGGACGGGATGACCGAAACCCCTGCGATCGAAGTCCAGAATCTCCACGTCGGCTACGGCGCGACGCCGGTGCTGCATGGCATCGACCTTGCCGTCGCGCCGGGCGAGTTCGTGGCGATTCTCGGCTCGTCGGGCTGCGGCAAGACCACGCTGTTGCGGACCATCGCGGGCTTCCAGAAATCGTCGGCGGGGGCGATCCGGCTCTCGGGCCGCGACGTCGCGAACCTTCCGCCCGAGAAGCGCAACATCGCGATGGTGTTCCAATCCTACGCGCTGTGGCCGCATATGACGGTGCTCGGCAATGTCGGCTACGGCTTGCGCCTGCGCGGCGTGCCGCGGCCCGAGGTGCGGCGGCGGGTCGGCGAGGTGCTGAAGCTCCTCAACCTCTCCGGCCTCGAGGAGCGCAAGGTCACGAACCTCTCCGGCGGCCAGCGCCAGCGCGTGGCGCTCGGGCGGGCGCTCGCCATCGACCCGCAACTTCTCCTTCTCGACGAGCCGCTGTCGAACCTCGACGCCAAGGTGCGCGTGCAGCTGCGCCAGGAGATCAAGACGCTCCAGAACCGCCTCGGCTTCACCGCGATCCACGTCACGCATGACCGCGAGGAGGCGATGACCATGGCCGACCGGATCGTGGTGATGGATGCCGGCCGCATCGCCCAGGCCGGCCCGCCGAAGGAGGTCTACGACCGGCCGAACTCGCCCTTCGTCGCGAGCTTCATGGGGGCGGAGAACACGCTCGACCTCGAGGTCGCCCGCCTCCCGGAGGGGGTCGCGATCGGCGTCGGCGGTGCGGCGCCCATCCCCTGGAGCGGCGAGGCGCCCGTCGGTCCAGTCACCGCCTATTTCCGCGACGACGTCGCGAAGCTCGACAACCCCGACGCGCGCCTCCCCGGCGCCATCGTCCTGCCGGGACGGATTGCGCACCGGGCCTATCCGGGTGGACATTACCGCTATGGCGTCGCGATCGGAGACCGCCACTTCACCGTGACGGACGAGCGCTACCTCGACCTCGATACCCCAGTCGGTCTGCGCTTGCCGCTGGCGGAGCTGCACCTGTTCCCAAGCGCCAAAGACGAGGGAGGAACTCATGCGTAGGACACTCGCAGCGGCCCTTGCCGCGACCGCGCTGGCGTGGCCGGCCGCGGCGCAGCAGACGCTCAACGTCGCGACGGCCGGCGACCAGAACATGGTCGACTACATCAAGGACTATCTCGGCCCGATGTTCGAGAAGTCGCATCCCGGCGTGAAGGTGACCGCCGTCGGCACCGGGCCCGGCGACGCCGGCTCGCAGAAGATCTACGAGAAGCTCGACGCGCAAAAGAAGGGCGGCGCCGCCAAATCCGACTTCGACGTCGTCGTCATCCACCAGAAGGCCGCCGGCACGATGGTGAACGAGGGCCTCCTGGAGAAATACACCGACAAGATCCCGACCGGCGCGCTCGCGACCCGCGACACGGCGAAGAACGCGCTCGGCGCGGAGGTGTCCGGGTTCGTCATGCCGATGTTCCACTCGCAGACCGCGATCGCCTACAATCCCGACCTCGTGAAGGACGTGCCGAACTCCTACCCCGAGCTCATGGAATGGGTGAAGAAGCACCCGAAGCAGTTCGGCTACAACGGCATCAAGGGCGGCATGTCCGGCGTCGCCTTCGTGTCGGGCTGGGTCGCGGCCTTCGCCGGCGGCGGCGACAAGCTCGAGAAGGGCCCCTACGACGCGGCGACGAAGGCCGCCTGGGACAAGGCGCTTGCCGACCTCAAGGAGTTCAACACCAAGGTCGTCATCACCCCCGGCAACGCCGGCACCCTCGACATGCTCAACCGCGGCGAGATCGCCATGGGGCCGGTCTGGGTCGACATGTTCTACACCTGGATGACCGACGGCAAGCTGCCGCCGAACATGAAGCTGAAGCTCGTCGCCCCCGGCATGCCCGGCCAGCCGATGTATTACGCCGTGCCGGCGAAGGCGAATTCGAAGCTCGCGCAGGATTTCGTCGCGCTCGCGACGAGCCCCGAGGTGCAGGCGGAAGGCATCGTCAAGCGCTTCAACTGGTATCCGGGCATCGACGCCAAGAACCTCGAAGGCAAGCTCGATCAGGCGGCCTGGAAGAAGCTCTTCGCCGACATCTCGCCGGACGATCTGCAGTCGAAGGGCAAGCCGTTCCCGATCGCGCCCTACTTCAACGACATCCTCGAAGCCTACGAGCGCAAGGTCGCGAATTGACGTACCGAACGCGGACCTCCTCATGCTCATGCTGAGGTGCGACCCCGGGCTTGACCCGGGGGAGCCTCGAAGCACGCCCACGGCCGTGCGCGGCGTCGGCGTGCAGCGTCCTTCGAGGCTCAGCCCTTCGGGCTTCGCACCTCAGGCTGAGGGACGCGGTGCGTTGGCCAAAGGGTGATGTCCCGCCCCTCGCCCCTTGGCCTCCTCCTCGTCGCGCCGGCGCTGGCGCTCGTCGCGGCGCTGTTCCTCTATCCGCTCGGCTTCTCGCTCGTCGCCGCGTTCACGGCGAATGGCGAGCCGACGCTCGCCCATTTCGAAAAGGCGTTCGAGCTCTACGCCACCGATATCCGCTTCACCGTCTTCATCGTCCTCGTCTCGACGGCGCTGATCGCGCTGATCTCGATCGCCATCGCCGGCGTGCTGACGCTCTCCGAGACGCCGAGGCTGATCACGACGCTGCGCTGGCTCTACCGCTGGCCGCTGTTCATCCCGTTCATCGTCGCGGCGCAGTGCATGCGCACCTTCCTCGCCAAGAACGGGCTCATGAACAACACGCTCGTCGCCGCCGGCGTCCTCGATCCGATCCAGACGGCGAGCCTGCTCGACTGGCGCGGCATCGTCATCACCTTCGTGTGGAAGCAGGTGCCGTTCGTGACCCTGATGCTCGCCGGCGCCATGGCCTCGCTCGACCGGGCGACGATCGAGGCCGGGCGCAACCTCGGCGCCTCGCGCCTGCGGGTGCTCGTCGAGATCGTGCTGCCGCAGGTCGGGCAGACGCTCCTCGTCGGCCTCGTCCTGTCCTTCGTGACCATGCTGTCCGTGCTCTCGGTGCCGATGATGGTCGCCGGCTCGCAGCCGACGATGCTGACCGTCGACATGGCCTTCCGCATCAACTCCTACGGCGATTACGCGACCGCGAACGCGCTCGGCGTCATCTCCTACGCCATGACCGCGGTCGTGGCGTGGATCTACCTGCGCCACCAGGTGCGGCACGGAACGCCGTGACACTCCGCGCAGTCCTCGGCACGGCTGCGAAGGCGCTCGCGCTCGCCCTCTTCGCCTTCGCGCTGTTCGGCCCGCTCGCGAACCTCGCTCTGTGGTCGGTCGCCGAGCGCTGGTACACGCCGTTCAAGCTGCCGGTCACCTACGGCCTGCGCTATTGGGAGGTGGTGTTCCGCCCGACCGGCGACGCCATGTCGTCGCTCGCGACGAGCGTCGCCATCGCCGGGCTTACCGTGCTCGTGGCGCTCCTCGTCTCGGTGCCGGCCGGCTATGCCCTTGCAAGGCTGAAGCTTCCCGCCCGCACGCTGATCATGATCGCGTTCCTCCTGCCGCAGGCCTTTCCGTCGGTCGCGATCTACATCAACGTCGCGCGCATCTTCTACCAGATCGGGCTTGCCGGCACCGTCGCCGGCGTCGTGCTGGTCCACGCCGCGCACGGCCTCGTCTACTCGGTCTGGATCGCCGCCGCGGCCTTCGCCACCGTCGACCGCGACCTCGAGCTCGCGGCGCGCAACATGGGCGCCTCGGGCTTGCGCACCTTTGCCACCATCACGCTGCCGCTCGCCGCGCCCGGCATCATGGCGAGCGCGATCTTCGTGTTCCTCGAGTCGCTCGACGAGTTCACCGGCACCTTTTTCGTCGGCGTGCCGCAGGTCACGACCCTGCCGCTCCTGCTCTACTCGGCCTCGATGGGCGGCAACTACCAGATCGCCTCGATCACGGCGCTGATCCTGCTCGTGCCCTCGGTCGCGTTCATGATGGTGATCGAGCGCTTCCTGCGCGCCGATGTCCTCAGTAAGGTCGGACAGTAGGGCCGGCGGCGGGGGACATGGCGGAGGTGGCGTTGAGCGGGGTGACGAAGAGCTGGGGCGCGACCCCGGCCGTCGACCGCATCAGCTTCTCGGCCCCGCCCGGGCGGCTCGTCGCCCTGCTCGGGCCCTCCGGCTGCGGCAAGTCGACGACGCTGCGGCTCATCGCCGGGCTCGAGGCCGCGAGCGCCGGCACGATCGCGATCGGGAACCGCGACGTGACCGGGCTTCCGCCGGCAAAGCGCGGCGTCTCGATGGTGTTCCAGAGCTACGCGCTGTTTCCGCACCTCTCGGTCGCGGAGAACATCGTCTTCGGGCTCAAGGTGCGCGACGTGCCGCGGCCCGAGCGCGACGCGCGCCTCAAGCGCGCCGCCGGCATCCTCGGCCTGGAGAAGCTCCTCGAGCGCAAACCCTCGCAGCTCTCCGGCGGGCAGCAGCAGCGCGTCGCGCTCGGCCGCGCCATCGTCGCCGAGACGAAGGTCTGCCTCATGGACGAGCCGCTGTCGAACCTCGACGCGCAGCTTCG
>JAJKJG010000097.1 GCA_021154065.1 Methylobacterium sp. | reverse complement strand
TCGGCCATCATGTCTCTCGTCGCGCTTGCTTGAGCGCGCGTTTAGCGCATGCGCCATAAGCCCGCAATTGCGCCGGCGGCCCGTGCTGTGGCGTCAGCCGGTCAGGTTCGGCTCGAGCTTTGCCGCCTTCAGCGCCGCCGCTTGGCGCTTGCCGAGCTCGTCGAGCGAGAACCGCTCGATCTCGGCCTCGAACAGGCGGTGGAAGTTGAGCTCGGCCTTGAGGTGCAGGAACACCCCGCCGAGCCCGATCGCCGCCCGATCCATGAACACGAACTCGCGCGGCACCGTCACCGGGCCCTTCTTCCGCAGCGCCATGTGGACCTGGTAGGCCTGGCGGCGGCCGTATTCGGCCGGACTCACGCCCTCGGCGATGCTGCGGATCCGATCGGTCAGGAGCGGGCCGTAGATGAAGCGGGCCCAGATGTTGAGGATGTCGATCAGCTCGGCCGAGAGCTTCTGGAAGCCCCAGACCTCATAGGCATGGACGACCCGGTCGCGGTCGTCGTGCAGGAGCCCGCGGTAGAGATCGACGACCCCGCCGACGAATTTCGGCGGGAAGATGCGGATGCAGCCGTAGTCGAGGAGATTGATGCCGCGCGCCTCGCCGTCGTCCGAGAACACCGTGTAGTTGCCGAGATGCGGGTCGCCATGGATGACGCCGTTGTGGCTGAAGGGGTGCCACCAGGCCTTGAACATGGCGGTCGAGAGCCGGTTGCGGATCGTCTGCGGCGCGCCGACGAAGCTCAGGATCTTCTCGCCCTCGAGCCAGCCGAGCGTCAGGAGCCTGCGGGTCGACAGCTTCGGCCACGGCGCCGGCACCCGCACCTCGGGCACGTCCGCCAGCACCCGTCGATAGAGCGCGACGTGCTTGCCCTCGCGCTCATAGTCGAGCTCCTCGCGGACCCGGGCGCCGATCTCCTTCGCGATCTCGCGGGTGTCGATGACCGGGTCCATGCGCCGGTGGATCGCGAACACGAACTCGAGCTGCTGCAGGTCGGCTTCGACGGCCGACTGCATGTCGGGGTATTGCAGCTTGCAGGCAAGCGCCGATCCGTCCTTGGCCGCGGCGCGGTGGACCTGGCCGAGCGAGGCCGCGGCGGCGGGCTTCAGATCGAAGGCGCCGAACCGCTTCTGCCAGTCGGGTCCGAGCTCCGCCTGCATGCGGCGGCGCACGAAGGCGGCGCCCATCGGCGGCGCTTCCGACTGCAGCTTCTGCAGCTCGGCGGCGTATTCGGGCGGGATCACGTCCGGAATGGTGGCGAGGAGCTGCGCCACCTTCATGATCGGGCCCTTGAGCCCGCCTAGCGCCTGCGCCAGCGCCGCCGCGTTCGAGGCGCCCTGCCCTTCGAGGCCGAACAGCCGGGCACCGGCGATCCGCGCCGCGACCCCGCCGACATTCGCCCCGACCCGCGCATAGCGGGCGGCGCGGGCGGAGAAGCGGTTCGCTTCGCGGTCTGTGGGGGGCATCAAGTCTCTCGGGTGGGCCGTCCCTAGATAAGCCTCAACGCCCGCAAAGCCAGGAGCATGGCGGGTCAAGCAGCCGGCCAGTTGTCACTGATCCAGCGCGCCAAGCCTGCCTCATCGACCTCGCCGGCGGCGAGCCCGCGGATCATCACGACCGCTTCGGCCTCGTCCGCGGTAAAATCGATGCCGTTAAGGCCGAGGAAGGTCACGAGGGCGAGCAGCGCTGCCCGCTTGTTGCCGTCGACGAAGGGGTGGTTGCGGGCAATCCCAAAGGCATACGCCGCCGCAAGCGCCGGCAAGCCGGCCTGCTCGTAGGCCCATCGGTTGATCGGCCGGCCCAGGGCCGACTCGAGCGCGCCCTCGTCCCGAATGCCGGCCGGGCCGCCGAAGAGCCGCAGCTGCCGGTCGTGAATGGCTTTGACGAGCTCCGAGGTGAGCCACACCGGCTCACCGCTGTCCTTGATCACTTGGCGAGCTCGGCGAGCGCGTTGCGATAGGTCTTGATCGCGCGCTCGGCAATCTCCATGCCCTTCTCGAAGGTGGGATCATAGGGCATGAGACGGACGCTCCCGTCGGCGGCTTCGGCCACGTAGAGCCAGTCGCCCTGCGCGAGGTTGAGCCGCGCCAGCAGTTCCTTCGGCAGGATGAGACCGGTCGAGTTTCCGATCTTCTTGATCTCGAGCTTCATGGCGGGCTCCCGGTCTATGTTGTACGGAATGTATAACATAGGCCGGTGACGCTCGTCACCTGCTCGGCCTGCCATTGGGGGGGACTCCCATGGCGCAGCTTTACGGCGCCTGCTCTTCGGGCCTATCATTCGTACACAAACAATCTTCGAGGCTCGGACGGATGCGGCGCGTAGCGGGCATCGACGTCGGCGGCACCTTCACGGATCTCCTGATCCATGAGGCCGGCCCGGACGGCGCGTCGGTCCGTCTCGCGAAAGTGCCGACGAGCGCCGGCAACCAGGCCCAGGGCGTCCTCGATGCGCTCGAGGCCGCCGGCGTGTCGCCCGCCGACATCGACCTCATCATCCACGGCACGACGACGACGACGAACGCGGTGCTGGAACGCAAGACCGCCCGCGTCGGGCTCATCACCACCCGGGGCTTCCGCGATACCCTCGAGCTCGGCCGCCGTACCCGGCCGAAGCCTTACGGCCTCACCGGCACCTTCGAGCCGCTGATCCCGCGCGAGCTGCGCCTCGAAGTCTCCGAGCGCATGAGCGCCCGCGGCGAGATATTGACGCCGCTCGAGGAGGCCGAGGTCGAAAAGAGCATCGAAGCGCTCCTTGCCGCCGGGTGCGAGGCGCTCGTCATCCATTTCCTGCATTCCTACGCCAACCCGGCGCACGAGCGCCGCGCCGCCGAGATCGCGGAGCGCGCCTGGCCGAACGCCTACGTCACGCTCGGGCACGCGCTGCTTTCGGAGTTCCGCGAATACGAGCGCGGCACCACCGCCTCCGTGAACGCCGCCGTGCAGCCGATCCTCGACCGCTACATCGGCCGTCTCGGGCGCGAGCTCGCGGCGCGCGGCTTTAAACGCGACCTCCTCGTCATGAACGGCAACGGCGGCACGGTGCCGGCGCCGATGGTGGCGCGCGAAGCGGCGAAGACCGTGATGTCCGGCCCGGCCTCCGGCGTCATGGCGGCCGCGGCGACGCTGGCGCAGGCAAAGATCGAGAACGCCATCGCCTATGACATGGGCGGCACCTCGACCGACGTCGCGCTGATCCGCGGCGGCGTCCCCGAGGTGTCCGCCGAGCTGACCCTCGCCTACGGGCTGCCGGTGCATGTGCCGATGGTCGACGTGCGCACCGTCGGGGCCGGCGGCGGCTCGATCATCTCCGTCGACAAGGCCGGGATGCTGCAGGTCGGGCCGCAGAGCGCCGGCTCCGATCCCGGGCCGATCTGCTACGGCCGCGGCGGCACGCGCCCGACCGTCACCGACGCGAACCTCCTCATCGGGCGGCTCGACCCGGCAGCGCTCCTCGCAGTCGAGAAACCGGTGCCGTTGCGGCGCCTACGAGCGATCTTCGCGGACGCGGTCGCCGCGCCGCTCGGGCTCACGCCGGAAGAGGCCGCCGCCGCCGCGATCAGGCTCGCCAACACCCACATGGCCGGCGCGATCCGCATGGTGTCGCTGTCCCGCGGCTACGACCCGCGCGACTTCACGCTCTTCGCTTTCGGCGGCGCCGGTCCGCTGCATGCCGTCGCGCTCGCCCGCGAGCTCGGCCTGCCGGAGGTCATGGTGCCGGCCCGCCCCGGCCTCACCAACGCGCTCGGATGCCTCGTCGCCGATCTGCGCCAGGATTTCGTCAATACGCTGAACGCGCCGCTCGACAGCCTCGCCATGGGCGAAGTCGCGCGCATCCTCGCCGAGCAGCGCGCGCGCGGCGAGGCGGTCAATGCCCGCGAAGCCCACGAGATCGCCGAGACGGTGGTGCTCCATTCCGCCGACATGCAGTTTCGCGGCCAGACGCATCTCATCCGCGTAGCCCTGCCGCGCGCCGGCGTCCCGCGTGACGAGATGCAGGCACTGTTCGAGGCGGCGTATTTCGCCCGATTCCAGGTGCGGCTGCCGGAGATCAAGGCGGTCGTCGTCAACCTCAACACCTCGGTCGTCGGCAAGCGCCGGCCCTTCTCGGTCGCGAGCCTCATCGATATCGGCAAGCGCGCCGCGCGCCTGGAGGACGCCGCCATCGGCCGGCGCGCGCTCTACGGCGACGGCGCTTGGCTCGACGCCACGATCTACGACCGCGAGCGTCTCCCGGCCGAAGTCCTGATCGAGGGCCCGGCGGTCATCCAGCAGGTCGACGCGACGACGGTGATCGAGGCGGGATCGGCGGCGCGGGTCGATGCGATGGGCAATCTCAGGATCGCGGCCGCACTCGACGGTGCGGCGGGCGCCGTCCCTCCCCCGGGCGGGGAGCAGAGGGTGCTCGACCCGCTGACCCTCGCCGTGATCCAGGCCGGGCTGCAGCAGGTCTGCAACGAGATGGACGTGGCGTTCTCGCGCTCGGCCTTCTCGCCGGTGATCGCGGAGGCCGACGACCGCTCCGACGGCATCTACGCCGCCGCGGACGGGGCGCTCATCGCGCAGGGGGAGCACGGCCTGCCGGTCTTCGTCGGCACGATGCAGTACTCGGCGGGCGAGCTCATCCGCCTCATTCGCGAGGGCGCCGTCGCGGCGCCGCAAGAGGGCGACATCTACATCGTCAACGACCCCTATCTCGGCGGCACGCACCTCATGGACGTGCGCTTCGCCATGCCGTTCTTCCACGACGGCGCTCTGTTCTGCTGGCTTTCGAACACCGGCCATTGGCCCGACACCGGCGGCATGGTGCCGGGTGGCTTTTCGGCCCACGCCACCGAGGTCGAGCAGGAGGGCCTGCGCCTGCCGCCCGTGAAGCTGTTCAAGCGCGGCGTCATGGATCGCGAGATCCTCTCCATCATCCTGTCCAACATCCGCGTCGCCGACCAGCGTATCGGCGACATCAAGGCCCAGGAGGCGGCGCTGAAGGTCGGCGAGCGGCGTCTCTCCGAGCTCCTGGCGCG
>JAJKJG010000096.1 GCA_021154065.1 Methylobacterium sp. | reverse complement strand
GCCGCGGATCGGGCGTGCGCGCGTCCGCCGTGAACGCGATGTCGTTGACGATGTCGCCGCGGTAGCTCGGCAGCTCGGTGCCGCCGACCGTTTCGGTCGCCGTCGAGCGCGGCTTCGCGAACTGCCCGGCGATGCGGCCGAGCTTCACCACCGGCGACGAGCCGGCGAAGGTGAGCACCACCGCCATCTGCAGGAAGACGCGGAAGAAGTCGCGGATGTTGTCGGCCGAGTGCTCGGCGAAGCTCTCGGCGCAGTCGCCGCCCTGGAGCAGGAACGCCTCGCCGGCCGCGACCTTCGCGAGCGCGCGCTTGAGCTTCCTCGCCTCGCCGGCAAAGACCAGCGGCGGAAAGCCGGCGAGCTGGCGCTCGACGCCCTTCAGCGCCGCCGCGTCCGGATAGGTCGGCACCTGCTGGATGGGCTTTCCCCGCCAGCTGTCCGGCGTCCACCGCTCGCTCATCTCAAACTCTCCTGGTCGTACAGCGCCGCCTCAAGGTGACGCGCCCTTCTGCGCCCTAAGCAAGGCGCGGCTTATAGCCGAGGATGGCTCGTCATTGCGAGGGAAAAGCCCCTGCGGCCTGTCCGGCCCGCGTCGCGCAGCCGCAAGCTAGCCATCGCACCAGCCGCTGGCTAGGATCGATCTTCACCGCAAATGGGGGATTCACGGATGACGCGCAGCTCCATCGTTTCGGCCTTCGCCGCCGGCCTGCTCACGATCGGGATCGGAGCCGGCGCGTCCGCCGAGACGCTCGTCGTCTGCACGGAAGCGAGCCCCGATTTCCTCAACCCGCAGTTCTCGAACCAGAACACCGCCTATGACGTCTCGACGCAGATCTACGAGCGCCTCGTCGGGGTCGAGCGCGGCGGCTCGAAGCTCGTCCCGAGCCTTGCCGAATCGTGGTCCCATTCGGACGACGGCCTGATCGTCACCTTCAAGCTCCGGTCCGGGGTGAAGTGGCACTCGAACCGGCACTTCACGCCGACGCGCAACCTCAATGCCGACGACGTCGTCTACACCTTCCGGCGGATGATGGACGAGCGCGACCCCTATGCGAAGGTCGGCGGCGTCAATTACCAGTTCTTCGGCACCATCATCCAGCCGACCCTCGAGCGCGTCGAGAAGGTCGACGACCTGACGGTCAGGCTGGTGCTGAAGCGGCCCCAGGCGGCGCTTCTCGGCGCGCTCTCGGTCGATCCGATGTCGATCCTCTCGGCCGAATATGCCGAGGCGATGCTGAAGGCCGGCACGCCCGATCTCACGGTGTCGGCGCCGATCGGGACGGGGCCGTTCGTCCTCGTCAACTACCAGAAAGACGCGACGGTCCGCTTCCGCGCCTTCCCGGATCATTGGGCTAAGGCCGCCGGCCTCTCGGACCGCACCGCGCAGGTGAGCGACCTCGTCTTCGTGATCACCTCGGACGCGAGCGTGCGCTTCGCCAAGGTCAAATCGGGAGAGTGCCAGATCGCCCGCTATCCGAACCCCGGCGATCTCGCAGCGCTTCGCGCCGAGCCCAATCTCGAGCTCCTGTCGGGCACGATCGCCGACATGAGCTTCCTCGCCTTCAACAACGAGAAGAAGCCCTTCGACGACCGGCGGGTGCGCGAAGCGCTGGTCTACGCGACGAACATCCCAGCGATCATCGACGGCGTCTATCTCGGCACCGGGAAGCAGACGGCGGCGCAGGTTCCGCCGACCCTCTGGGGCCATCACGACGGCCTGAAGCCGCGGCCCTACGATCCCGCCAAGGCGAAGGAGCTTCTCGCCGCGGCAGGATTTCCGAACGGCTTCAAGACCACGCTCTGGGCGATCCCGGTCGCCCGCGCCTACATGCCGAACGGACGGCGCGCCGCGGAGCTCATCCAGGCCGACTGGGCGAAGGTCGGAGTCGAGGCCCAGATCACCTCGTTCGAATGGGGCGAGTACCTGAAGCGCGCCCGCCAGGGTGAGCATGAGATCGCGATGCTCGGCTACACCTGGGACTACCCCGATCCGAGCCAGATCCTGACCTCGGGCTGGAGCTGCGAGGCGGCGAAGACCGGCAACAACCGCGCCCGCTGGTGCAATCACGAATATTCCGATCTCCTCGCCAAGGCGAACTCGATCTCGGACACGGCGGAGCGCACGCGGCTCTATCGCCGGATGCAGGAGATCTTCCAGGAGGACGTCGGCGGTCTCTTGTTCGCGAACTCCGAGGCCTACACGCCGGTGCGCAAGAACGTCGTCGGCTACAAGATCCACTTCTTCGGCGGCCAGCAGTTCACCGGCGTGTCGCTGAAGTGAGGGGCCTTGCGCCCGGACCGCGCCGATGAGGATCTTCATCTCGGCCGACATCGAGGGGATTGCCGGGGTCGTCTCGCGGGAGCACCAGTTTCCCGAGGGCATCGAGTGGCAATCGGCCCGCCTCTGGATGACCGACAGCGTCGCGGCGGCGGCCGAGGCCGCATTCGAGGCCGGCGCGATCGAGGTCGTGGTCGCCGACAGCCACGGCCAGAGCCACAACCTCCTCCTCGACCGGCTGCGGCCGGAGATCCAGGTGGTCCGCTCGCACCCGCGCCCGCTGTCGATGATGCAGGGCGTCGAGGCCGGCCGCTACGAGGGCTGTTTCTTTATCGGCTATCACGCCGGCGCCACCAATCCTGGCGGCATCCTGGCGCATACCTTCCGCTCGGCGACGCTGCGCGAAGTCCGCCTCAACGGCGTCTCGGTTCCCGAGGCGACGATCAATGCGGCGCTCGCCGGCCACCACGGCGTGCCGGTCCTGCTCGTCACCGGCGACGATGTCTGCATCGCCGAGACGAAGGCGATCTTGCCGCAGGTCGAGACCGTGACGGTCAAATGGGCCCATAGCCGGCGCTCGGCCCGCACGCTCACGCCCGCCGCCTCCTATCCGCTGATCGCCGAGGGTGCGCGCCGGGCGCTCGCCCGGCGCCGCGAGATCGCGCCGTTCGCGATTCCGGGACCGATCACGCTCGAGGTCAGCTTCCTTTATCGCCAGCCGGTCGAGTACATCCTCATGCTCGACGGCATCGAGCGCGTCGACGCCTTCACGATCCGCGTCGTCCGGGAGGACATCCTGGCGCTCCAGCGCTTCCTGGTGTTCCTCCTCGGCTACAACGCCACCCTGCAGTGGTGAGCTGATCCTCGCCTCGTGGCCTTCGCGTCGATCGGAGCGGCCCTGATGCGGCAAAGCGACCGGCGCAAGAAAACGGGCGGCCGAAGCCGCCCTCGGATCGCTGCCGGTCACACGTCGGTGACGATGAACTCGGCCAATCCCCCGTTGTTGGTTTATTGGGCGTTCACCGTGCCGCCGCCCGACGGCAGCGGGGCGGTGATGCCGGTGCCGTCGAGGCGCAGATAGACGTTCGGGAATTCCCGCGACAGGAAGCAGTAACTGCCGTCGTCCTGCGGCTCGACCTGGAATTTCTCCCATGGCCCGACGCCGAATTGCGCGTTCACGACGCCGCCGTTCCCAGGGGCGGTGATGCCTCTCCCGTCGAGACGCAGGTAGACTTTCGGGAAAGCCACGGATGCGATCGCGACCGAGCCGTCGGCCTGGTCCTCCAGCCTGAACTGCTGCATCGGTCCCGGGCCGAACTGGGCGTTAGCCACGCCGCCGCCGGGGCCGATGGGCTGGGTCACGCCCGTCCCATCGAGCCGCAGAAAGATGTTCTTGAAAGCGGCGGAGCCGATCGTCACCGTCTTGGCCATGTCTATCTCCTGCTCAACCCCGCGGGCTGCGCCGCACCGTACTCGACTGGCGGTTGGTCTGCTAGCGTATCGGCCGGCTCGACCCCGATGGGAGGGCGCCCGGGCGCCCCGACGCCGCGCTAGCTTTGCCGCATAAGGCCGAATCGGAGCCGCCATGCCGCCGTCAGCCGACCTCCTGGCAGGACGCCGCGCCGTCGTGTTCGACGCCTACGGCACGCTGTTTGACGTGCATGCGGCGGTGGCGCTGCACGCGGCGGCGGTCGGGCCGGATGCGGCGCGGCTGTCGGAGGTCTGGCGCGCAAAGCAGCTCGAATACAGCTGGGTGCTGTCGCTTGCCGGACGCTACGAGCCGTTCTGGACCTTGACCGAGCGGGCGCTCGATCACGCATTCGCCCGCTGCCCGACGGTCGACCGGGCTTTGCGCGAACCGCTGCTCGACGCCTATCGGCACGCTCGACGCCTTCCCGGACGCCGCCGCGACGCTCGCAGGCCTGCGCGAGCGCGGGCTTCGCACCGGCATCCTCTCGAACGGCAGCCCGGCGATGCTCGCGAGCGCCGTCCGATCGGCGGCTCTCGGGCCGCTCCTCGACGCGGTGCTCTCGGTCGACGCCGCCGGCGTGTTCAAGACCAGCCCGCGCACCTATGCCCTCGTCACCGCGGCGCTCGACTGCGCCCCGGAGGAGGTGGTGTTCGTCTCCTCGAACCGCTGGGACGTCGCCGGCGCTGCCGCCTTCGGGTTTAGCGCCGTGTGGGTCAACCGGGCCGGCCTGCCGGACGAGTATGCCGAGCTTCCGCCCGCCGCTGTCGTCGCCGACCTTTCGGGCATCCTCGGCCTTTGAGGCGCCGGCGCGGCCTTTGGCAGCGCCTCAACCGGGAACCCAAAGCCCCGCCGCGCTTTGTTCTCCTGGAATTGCAAAGCTTGAGCGAGGCCGCCATGTGGCTCTCGAAGACCTTTACCGATATCGCGACCCACGTCGCGCACGCCTCGGGCCGGCCGTTCACCTTCGTGGCGGCGATCCTGATCATCCTCGTCTGGGCGATCACCGGGCCGATGTTCGGCTATTCCGACACCTGGCAGCTGATCATCAACACCGGCACCACCATCGTCACGTTCCTGATGGTGTTCCTGATCCAGAACACCCAGAACCGGGACGGGGCGGCGATCCAGGTCAAGCTCGACGAGCTCATCCGCACCTCGGCGGCGCAGAACCTCTACATCGGCATCGAGCGGCTGACCGAGGAGGAGCTCGAGGAGATCCGCAAGCGCTGCGAGGAGCGGGCCAAGGGCTTCATGGCCGAAAAGGCGGCAAAAGCCGCCGACAAGGCGCAGGACAACGCCAACCGCAAAGCCGCCGCGGCCGTCAAGCGCGCGGTGTCGTGAGCTAGTCGGGCACCATAAACCGCTTACAGCGGAGATGGCCAAGGTCGGTTTTATGCCAGGAGCGGAAGTTGCGTCCGCGCTCCTCTAATGTCCTTTCGCGCCCATCCCGGTCGCAAAGGCGGGCATCTCGGCGTCCTAAAAGCGGACATTGCAGTAGTCGGTCAACAGGTCTGCCCGTACCCACTGCAGACCTTCACTCGCGGAGGAACCGACCTTTATTTTACCCACATGATCAAGGGCACCGGACGCCGGTCTGGGCAATTCATCAATCCGGAATAGGAGCCGGACAGAGTTCCGGCGTAGGTGCATTCGACGCCGTCGACGAAGAGAGTCGCTCGCAGACGAGAGGACGACTCTGGCCTTTCCAAACGTATCTCGCCCGTTTTCCGCTCCGGGCCGTCCTGCGTGCAAATACCGACATGCGTCATGCTCAAGGGTCCGGAGAATCTATGCGGCCCGGTTTGTGTCAACGTCGCGCTGAGTTCCCATTCGCCCAGGTGACCGGCGTTTCCGACGACCTCGAGGGAGCGGGCCCCTGCCGGCGCGGAGAGCAAAGCCAACGCGACCAGCAGAATGGGCGTCCCCGTGAGGCCGCCCAGGATTGGCTGCGGCGGGTCAGGGCGTCTTGAGGAAGGCGCGCGCATCGGCAATTTCGATCCGGGTCGCGTCGGCTTCGGCCGTCATGGCTACGATCTTCTCGCAATAATCGCGTGCCTTGGCCTTATCGCCCAACTTCTCCGCCGCTTGCGCCGCCCCGACCAAGGCGCCGAGCCGATTGGGCTCCTTCTGCAGCGTTGCCTCGAAGGCGACGAGAGCTTCCTTTGCGAGTCCCCGCTCGAGCAGCATCACTCCATAGAGCTCGCGCGCGGGCTTCGGCACGCCCGGGGTGACCGGATGCTTCTCGGTCTTGTCCTCGGCGTCCGCCGCTGCGCTCATAGCCTTGAGCGCGTCGTCGTGCTTGCCATCGGCGTAGAGCACCCAGGCCGACGCGACCTGGCGCTGGATGTCGACCTGTTCGGACCAGTAGGCGTCCTTGGTCTCACGCAGCTTATCCCGCAGCTCGACGAGCCGCGCGATCTCTGCCCGGGCGGCCGCCGGATCGCCTGAGCGCGCAGCCCCAAGGGCGCGCGCGAAATGCGTGATCGCCTGCACGTGTGCGAGCGGGCTCGGGCGCACCTGAAGCTCCGCTGCGGCCTTCCAGTCGCCGCGCTCGATCGCATAGCGCGCAGGCGAGGCGGCGAGCGCGTACGGCCCGGGGATGAAGGTCTCGGTGAAGCCGGTGACCTTGGTCATATCGTCGATGACCGCTCGCGCCTTCGCGTCCTCGCCGAGCTGCAGATGGGCGTAAGCCAGATAATCCATGGCGTGCAGCTGATCGTGGCCCTCCTTGTCGGCTGCCGCGACCCGCGCCGATTCGGCATTGGAGGCGATCGAGTCCTTCCAATAGCCGACGCGCGTGAAGATGTGCGAGGGCATATGCTGGGCATGCGCCGCGGCCGGCGCGATCTTGGAGTAACGCCTCGCAGCGTCGAGGCCCTTTTCCGCGATCGGCGGCGCGTCGTAGAGGTGGATCAGGTAGTGCGCGACGCCCGGGTGCTGCGGCTGGCGCCTGAAGATCGGCTCGAGGATCGCCGCGCCCTTGAGCTGGTTGGCGTAGGTCTTGTCGGCTGGTGATGCCGAGGTGTTGAGGGCGAGCGCGTAGAAGATCTGCGCCTCGTCGTCGTTCGGATAGCGCTGCGCCAGCTGTTCCATGGCCTTAGCATAGGCCTGGATGCGCGTGCGATGGTCAATCTTGTCGGAATCGGCGTACATGGCGCTGAGCGCGTCCAAATAGTCGCGCTCGCGTTGCGTCTTCGCGCCGACGCTTTTTCCCTTTGCCAGCGCGGCGGCGCCTGCGGCCAGATTGTTCGCCGGCGCCGGGATGTGCGGGTTCCAGAGCAAGCTCAGTGCGATGCCCCAATAGGCGATGCCGCACGCGGGATCCGCCTTCAAGACGTCCTCGAATGCCCTTTGCGACGAGCGGTACCAGAACGAGTGCTGGTACAGCATGCCGAGGTCAAAGAGCTTCTGGGCCTCCGGCGTGCACGAGGTCTCGAACTCCACCGCGCCCAGCTTCTGCTCGGGTTGAGAGGAGGCGGGCTGCGTGAGGAAAGCTGCTGCGAAGGCAGCCGCGATTGCTAATGTCATTCTCGCCATGGTGGCTCCTGCTCAGCTTGGCGCGCGACCGAGGGATGATTCTGTGGCGGTCGGGGGAGGGTTCGCTATTCGATTTTCGCAGCGACGGTTCAAAAATCGCCGAGAACGCATTACGTTGCGGCTCAGAGCCAAGCTCTTGATCTGAGGCCCGCCGTATGTCACCCGATGCGCCGAGTGGCTCGATCAGACGCCAAGATGGCGCGGCGCCGATGCCGGGCGACTTGGTTCGCGCTCTCGAGTGGCTTCGCGCTCACCTGGGTGAGCCGGTTCAGCTCGAAACGCTCGCTGTCGCCGCTGGAGTTCGGCCTCGGACCCTCGAGGCGCACTTCAAGGCCTTTCTCGGCACAACGCCGCTCGAATGGCTGCGCCGAATGCGGCTCGCCCGAGCACGGCAAGAACTCCTGAATCCCGCTCCCGGGACAACCGTGACCCAGATCGCCCTTGCCAGCGGGTTCACCCAGCTGGGCCGTTTCGCGGGCCAATACCGCGAAGCCTACGGTGAGCTTCCGTCAACGACGCTTCAGGGCCGAGGGTCTTCGGGAAGCGACCCTGACGGCGACCTCGACGAGTCGATGAGATTGACGCTCAGAGTGCTCCCCCTTGCTTTCGCTGTCGCCCCCAAGGAGTGCAACGCCGCTCTGGAAGCGCTCGAGCGTCCACAGGAGCTTGCGCCGACGTATGGGTTGCCGAAGGCGATAGCCGCGTGGTGCTGGGGACAACGCGCCGCCCACGGCTTCAGCTCGACCCCCGAGCTCGACCGGGAGCGGGCCTGCACGTTGGCCGACGAAGCCTATCGTCTGGCGCCCCATGAACCGTTGACGTTGACGCTCAGCAGCGGCGCGCTGGTGCTTCTCCACCGGCTCGATGAAGCCGACCGTCGACTCGAACGTGCTTTGTCGCTTGATCCATGGATGCCGTATGCCTGGGTTCGTCGCGGTTGGATGTCGGCGTATCTCGGGGACAGCGACGGAGCTATCCGTGAGCTTCGTACCGCGCTTCACCTCATGCCATTCGAGCCGCTGCGACACCTCGGATTCATCGGCATGGGGTGCGCGCATTTCAACGCGGAGCGGTACGAGCGGGCGGCCCTTTGGGTGCGCAGCGGCGTCGAGGCGGGCCCGGGATCGTTCTGGGGAGAGCGAGTAGGAGTCGCCGCGATGGCCCTCGCGGGAGCCCGAGCGGAAGCTCGCCGGATGGGGCGCGAACTGCTGCGAAAGGATCCCGATCTGACGGTCTCTGTAGCGCGGCGGGCATGGCCATTCACACCAGCCTTCATGGGCCGCCTCGGGGACGGCCTCGCGGTTGCCGGAGTGCCTCAAGCTTGATCTTTCTTAGCAGAAGGCGATCGTCTGCTCCGGGTCAGAAGCTGCCTAACAGCCTGCCCAACCTGAACGTCCGCTTTGCCGGTTGGTAGTCCGAAAGCAGACGTTCCGCTTTCGGCCAGAAAGCGACACGCCGCTTATGGCTCCGCAACCTCAGTCACTCAGCGCTTCGGTCGGGCGGATCTCGCCGGTGACGATGCCGTTCCAATTGTCGAGCCGGCGCCGGGCGAACCCCTGCAGGAACGCGCGCTCCTCGTCGTCGAGCCGGAGGAAGCGCAGGATCACGCTCGCCATGACGACCTCCGCGGCGCGCTTGGCGCCGTCGTCGCATTTCACGGCGACGCCGTAGCCGAGCTCCGGAAGCGCCGCGCAGTGGACGCCCTCGGCGCCGGTTTTGACGAAGACCCGCGCGCCGAGGCGCTCCATGACGCGCGTGTCGAACCGGCCGGTGCCCGACACCATGAACGGGTGTGCGGCGACGGCGCCGCGGATCCGCTCGGCTGCCCGCGCGCAGCCCTTCGACAGGCCGACGCCGGCGCCGAACTTCGCGAAGCCGAAGGCGAGCGCCGGCAGCGGCACGGCGTAGGTCGGGATCGAGCAGCCGTCGATGCCGCGCGTCTCGGCCGCGTGCGACGCACCGGTGAGGTCCTCGAGCGCCGCGCCGACCGCGCGCTGCACCGGGTGCTCCGGCCTGACATAGCCTTCCGGGTCGGCGCCGAGGCCGCAGGCGAGGCAGACGAAGCCGGCGTGCTTGCCCGAGCAGTTGTTGTGCAGCGGCCCCGGCTGCCCGCCCGAGGCGGCGAGCGTCCGGGCCGCGTCCTCGCCGAGCGGCCAGTGGGTGCCGCATTCGAGGCAGCTCGGCGGCTGCCCGGCCTTCTTGAGCATCGCGGCGGCGGCGGCGACGTGCTCGGGCTCGCCGGCATGCGAGGCGCAGGCGAGCGCGATCTCGGCGTCCGTCAGCCGGTACGTGTCGGCAAAGCCGCCCTCGACGAGCGGCAGGGCCTGCAGCGCCTTGACGGCCGAGCGCGGATAGACGCGGCACTCGACGTCGCCGACGGCGAGCACCGCCGTGCCCTCGGCGTCGACGACCGAGACCGCGCCACGATGGCGCGATTCGACCTCGGCGCCGCGGGTGACCTCGACCAGAACCGGATTGTCCATGACGCCGCCTGTAAAAGAGCGCGGCTTTGTGCGGCGCGGCGCCGGGCCTGTCAAAGGCCGGCTGCGGGACGAGACCCGAAAGACTCGCCGCCCCCGCCGCTTTGGTGCAGCTTGATGGCCCGAGACTGGCTCCGGAGCCGCCGATGCTGCCGATCGATTACGAGGCCGAGTACAACAACCGCGCCCGGGTGCCCGAGCACCCGGCGATCATCGCGGGCTGGGCCCGCGATGCGCAGGCCTATCGCGACCTAAACCCGCCGCTGCGGATCGCCTACGGGCCGTCGGAGCGGCAGTTCATCGACCTCTTCCACGCCGGCGCGCCCGACCGGGCCGCCGCGACCGTCGTCTTCATCCATGGCGGCTACTGGCAGAATCTGGCGCCCTCGTTCTTCAGCCATCTGGCGCGCGGGCCGAACGCGCACGGGCTCGACGTCGCGGTCGCCGGCTACGACCTCTGCCCGCAGGTGCGGGTCGGCGACATCGTCGAAGAGCTGCGCGCCGCCTGCCGCGAGCTCGCACGCTTCGAGAGGCGGCTCGTCGTCGCCGGCCACTCGGCAGGCGGGCACCTGACCGCCTGCATGACCGCGACGAGCTGGCCTGCCGTCGACGAGAAGCTGCCGCGGGATTTTGTCACCGCCGGCTACGCCATCTCAGGCATCTTCGCGCTGAAGCCGCTCGTCCAGACGAGCATCAACACGGCGCTCGGCATGGACGACGCCGAGGCCGAGCTGCAAAGCCCGCTCACCTGGCAGGCGCCGGCGGGCCTGCGCTTCGACGCCGTGGTCGGGGGCGACGAGAGCCCGGAATATCTTCGCCAGAGCCGGACCATCGCCGAGCGCTGGGGCAGCGCCGGCGTTAACACCCGCTACGAGGCGGTGCCGGGCGAAAACCACTTCACGGTGATCGCGCCGCTCGCCGACCCCGGCTCGGCGATGACGCGCCGCATCGCCGCGCTCGCCCGCGCCTGAGGCTATCCAGGCTCGGCGCCGCCATGGCATAGAGGCGGGACAAACAAGCCCGGAGCGCGCGATGCAGACCTTCTTCGTCGAGATCAAGTGCAAGCTCGGCAAGACCTATCCGGTGGCGAGCGCGCTTGCCGACCGCGAGATCGCCTCGGAGATCTATTCGACGGCCGGCAACTACGACATCCTGGCCAAGTTCCATGTCGACGACGGCGTCGACATCGGCCATTTCGTCGCCGAGAACGTGCAGACGATCCCCCAGATCCAAGACACCCGCACGATCATCACCTTCAAGGCGTTCTAGCTTCGCCCATAGGGTGAGGCGAGGCCACCACCGTTCTGCGGCTTCTCCCGGCTTGAGCTGCTGCGCGACGAGGGAGACACCTGAGGCTCGGACCATTTAGCAAGAGAGCTCTATGTCCACTCTCATCCTCGATCAGCTCGTCAGAGAATTCCGTGCGGTCGCTGATGAACTGGATGCTCTGGTGATCCCGGTGCTCCCATCCCGAATCGAGCGAGCGCCTCTAACTGCTGCTGTCGATGTACCAGACATCATGGCGCTCATTCGCCACGTTCGACCGCGCGTTGTCTATTTAGCTGAAGATCGGTTCTCAGCTCTGGACTACACGGGATCACTCCTCGTCGACGACGATACCGATGACAATACGCTAAAGGATCCACGCGTCAGGGCACTTGCGAGTGAGTGGCGCTCCCATGACGGTGAGCTATGCCGCGTTGGTTTCGGGATGATGTTTGAAGGCGTGCTGCATGTGATCGTCGAAGAAGAAGCGTGGATGGAGGAATTCGAGGACGCCGTGATGGCAGTCGCCGAGGCGATGAAGGAGGATGGCCAAGAGCAAAGCGTGAACCGTAGCGCGGAAGAAAAGAAGGCACTACGCGACAGAGTTGAGACTTTGGTTTCTGATCCCCGCTTCGGGGCTCCCAAAATTTCACGCGCTAAGAGGACCCATCTCGCCTCCGTCCTCTTCCCTGACCTCGACGACCGCACAATCTATCTGATCGTTGAGGAAGCCGAGAACACCGCATGGCTAGCAGCTATTAGCTAAACCGCCCGGTACCATTCCGCCAACCGCGCTTCGCCTCCCTGGCACGGCTTTGGCTCCGCCTGCCCTCGTCCAAGTCCACCTTGCGCCGGCCCGTCAAAGCGTGTTTCGATCCGGGCCAAGAACGCCGGACAAGCTCCGCGCCACGAGGAGAACAGGATGAAACCGCTGAGGATGCTTGCGCTTGCCGGGCTGCCGCTGATGCTCGTAGCGCCGGCCGCGGCCCAGGAGCTGAAGATCGGCCTCGCGTCCGAGCCGACCTCGATCGACCCGCATTTCCACAACCTCGGCCCGAACAACGCGCTGCGCCGCCACGTCTTCGAGGGGCTCGTCGGGCAGAACGCCGAGCAGAAGGTCCAGCCCGAGCTCGCGAGCTCCTGGCGCGCCGTCGACGAGACCACCTGGGAGTTCAAGCTGCGGCCGAACGTGAAGTTCTCGAACGGCGCCGAGCTCACCGCGAAGGACGTGATCTACACCTTCTGCCGCGTGCCGACGGTCGAGAACTCGCCCTCGTCCTTCACCTTCGCGGTCCGCGGCTTCACGGCGGTCGAGGCGCCGGACCCGCATACCGTCGTCATCAAGACCGCAAACCCGCTGCCGCTCGTGCCGAACAACCTCGCGACGATCGGCATCCTCTCGGCGAAGGCGAACGGCGGCGAGAACGTCAAGTTCCGGGCCGGCGGCTGCGAAGGGCTCGGCACGCCGCCGAAATCGGTCGACTTCAACGATCCGGCAAAAGCCGTCGGCACCGGCCCCTACCGGCTCGCCAACTACACGCGGGGCACGAGCATCATCCTGGAGCGGAACGACAGCTACTGGGGCCGCGCGCCGCACTGGGCGAAGGTGACGTTCAGGCCGATGTCGAGCCAGGGCGCGCGGGTCGCCGGGCTTCTCGCCGGCGACGTCGACTTCATCGAGAACCCGCCGATCCAGGATTTCGAGCGCATCAAGGGCGCGGGCTTTCAGATCGCCGAGGGGCTGTCGAACCGGATCATCTACCTCCACCTCGATCAGTTCCAGGACCCGAGCTGGAAGACGCCCGGCGTCAAGGGCACCGACAAGAACCCCTTCCTCGACAAGCGCGTGCGCGAGGCGGTCTCGAAGGCGATCAACCGGCAGGCGATCGTCGACCGCATCATGGGCGGGCACGCGGTCGCGGCAGGCGAGCTCCTGCCCTATCCGCTGTTCGGCGCGACGAAGCACTTCCCGGTCGAGAAATACGATCCGGAGGCGGCAAAGAAGCTCCTGGCCGAGGCCGGCTACCCGAACGGCTTCGAGGTCACGCTCGGCTCGCCGAACGACCGCTACATCAACGACGAGATGATCGCCCAGGCGATCGCCCAGATGCTGACCCGCGTCGGCATCAAGACCAACATCGACGCGATGACCGCCTCGACCTTCTTCACGCGCCGCAACAAGTTCGAGTTCTCGATGTATCTCGCCGGCTGGGGCGCCGATTCGGGCGAGATGTCGAACTCGATGAACTCGCTCGTCGTGACGCTGCAGCCCGACAAGGGGCTCGGGCCGACGAACCGCGGGCGCTACTCGAACAAGCAGGTCGACGAGCTCGTGGTGAAGGCCATGGCGACCGTCGACGACGCGGCGCGCGAGAAGCTCCTGCAGGAGGCGTCGAAGCTCGCGATGAGCGACTACGGCATCATCCCGCTGCACTTCGAGGTGACGCCCTGGGCGTTCAAGAAGGGCCTCTCCTACCGCCCGCGGGTCGACCAGTACACGCTCGCGACCGAGGTGATGCAGGTGGGGTCCTGAGGCGCGACTCCCTCCCCGCAGGGGAGGGCCGACTCGGCCGAAAGGCCGAGCGGGGTGGGGACAGCCGCGAAGCGGCTTCCAGCGCCGGCGCGTAGAAGAGGCGCCGACATGCGTCGGCGCCGGCTCCCCACCCGGCTCGGCTTCGCCGAGTCCACCCCTCCCCTACGGGGAGGGATTCTAGGGGCCGCGCTAGCGCTGAACGAGGTTTAGACCATGCTCGTCTGTCTCATCCGGCGCCTCGGCCAGTCGCTTCTCGTCGTCGCGGTGATGGCGACGCTCGTCTTCGTCGCGATGTTCGCGGTCGGCGATCCGGTCGACATCCTGGCGAGCCCCGACGCCGACCAGTTCGAGCGCGACGCGATAGCGAAGCGCCTCGGGCTCGACCGGCCGCTCTACGAGCAGTTCGGGCTCTTCGTCTGGCGGGCGCTGCACGGCGATCTCGGCCGCTCCTTCGTCTACAACGTGCCGGCCGTCGAGGTCATCCTGCAGCGCCTGCCGGCGACGCTCGAGCTCGCGCTCGTCGGGCTCGCCTTCTCGATCCTGATCGGCATTCCGCTCGGCGTCGTCGCCGGGCTCAAGCCGCACTCGGCTGCCGGCCGCAGCATCATGTCGGGCTCGATCCTCGGCTTCTCACTGCCGAACTTCTGGATCGGGCTGATGCTGATCCTGCTCTTCGCCGTCGAGCTGCGCATCCTGCCGGCCGGCGGGCGCGGGCCGACCACCACCGTGCTTGGGGTGCCGACCGCGATCTTCTCGCTCGAGGGCATCAAGCACCTGATCCTGCCGGCGGTGACGCTGGCGCTCTACAAATCGGCGCTCGTCATCCGCATCGCCCAGGCCGGCACGCGCGAGGTGATGCTGCAGGACTACATCCGCTTCGCGCGCGCCAAGGGCCTCAGGCCGTCGCGCATCATCGGCGTGCACGTCCTGAAGAACATCATGATCCCGGTCGTCACCGTGCTCGGGCTCGAGCTCGGCTCGATGATCGCCTTCGCGGTGGTGACCGAGACCGTGTTCGCCTACCCGGGCATGGGCAAGCTCCTGATCGACTCGATCAACCGGCTCGACCGGCCGATCATCGTCGCCTACCTGATGCTCACCGTGGTGATCTTCGTGGTCATCAACCTCATCGTCGATCTGCTCTACGCGGCCGTCGACCCGCGCGTCAGGCTCGCCGAGGCGAAGGGCTGACATGGCGGACTACGTGCACAGCGACGGCGTCGCGATCGCCCCCGAGCTGCCGCCGGAGCCGGTCGCGCCCGGCGACGACAAGGGCGAGAGCCTCTTGCGGCGCCACGTCTCCGAGTTCCTCAAGGGCCCCGGCGCCGTCGCCGGCCTTGCCGTCCTCGTCGCGCTCGTCGCGATCGCCGTCCTCGCCCCGGCGATCACGCCGCAGAACCCTTATGACCTGTCGCGGCTCGACATCATGGACAACGTGCTCAAGCCCGGCGAGAAGCTCGGCTCCGGCATCACCGCGTTCCTCGGCACCGACGACCAGGGCCGGGACATGCTCTCGGCGATCATCTACGGCCTGCGCATCTCGCTTGCCGTCGGCGCGATCTCGGTCGTCATCGCCTGCACCATCGGCGCCTCGGTCGGCGTGCTCGCGGCCTATGCCGGCGGCCGCGTCGATTCGGTGGTGATGCGCATCGTCGACCTGCAGCTCTCGTTCCCGGCGATCCTCGTCGCGCTCGTGCTGCTCGCCGTGTTCGGGCGCGGCGTCGACAAGGTCGTGATCGCGCTCGTCATCGTGCAATGGGCCTATTACGCGCGCACGGTGCGCGGCTCGGCGCTCGTCGAGAAGCGGCGCGAATACATCGAGGCGGCGCGCTGCCTCGCCCTGCCGAAGTCGCGCATCGTCTTCCGCCACCTGCTGCCGAACTGCCTGCCGCCGCTGATCGTCGTCGCGACCGTGCAGGTGGCGCACGCGATCGCGCTCGAATCGACGCTGTCCTTCCTCGGCGTCGGCGTGCCGGTGACCGAGCCCTCGCTCGGCATGCTGATCGCCCACGGCTACAACTACCTGCTCTCCGGCAAATACTGGATCTCGACCTTCCCGGGCATCGCCCTCGTCATCGCGATCGTCGCCATCAACCTCGTCGGCGACCGCCTGCGCGACGTGCTCAACCCGAGGCTGGCGCGGTGAGCGAGCCCATCCTCTCGGTCCGCGATCTCGTCGTCACGTTCGGGACGCGCGAGGGCGTGCTCACCGCCGTCAACGGCGTCTCCTTCGACCTCTACCCCGCCGAGGTGCTGGGGCTCGTCGGCGAATCGGGCTCGGGAAAATCGGTCACCGGGCTTGCCATCCTCGGCCTCATCGACGCGCCGGGACGGATCGCCTCCGGCTCGATCATGCTCGACGGCGCGGAGCTGCTCGGCCGGTCCGAGGAGGCGCTGCGCTCCTTGCGCGGCCGGCGCCTCGCCATGATCTTCCAGGATCCGATGAACACGCTGAACCCCGTCCTGCGCATCGACACGCAGATGATCGAGGCGATCCGGGCGCACGAGCGCGTGTCGGAAAGAGCGGCGCGCGAGCGCGCCCGGCAGGCGCTCCTGCGCGTCGGCATCCCGTCCCCCGAGGAGCGGCTCGACGCCTATCCGCACCAGTTCTCGGGCGGCATGCGCCAGCGCATCGCGATCGCCATCGCGCTCCTGCACCGGCCGGCGGTGCTCGTCGCCGACGAGCCGACGACGGCGCTCGACGTCACCATCCAGGCGCAGATCCTCGCCGAGGTGCAGAGCCTTGCGGCCGAGACCGGAACGGCGATGCTGTGGATCACCCACGACCTCTCCGTCATCGCCGGCCTCGCCGACCGCATCGCGGTGATGTATGCCGGCCGCATCGTCGAGACCGGCTCCGTCGTCGACGTGCTCGAGCGCCCGATCCATCCCTACACCGACGGCCTGATCGGCTCGGTGCCGAGCCGCAACAAGCGCGGCGTGCCGCTGGCGCAGATCCCGGGCATGGCGCCCTCGCTCGCGAGGGTGCCGCCGGGCTGCCCGTTCTCGCCGCGCTGCCCGCGCGCGACCGTCACCTGCCGCGGCACGATGCCGGCCGAGACGCCCTATGCCGGCGCCCGCATGGCGCGCTGCCATCATCCGCTCGCCGGCGAGCCGCTCGCCGCGTGACCCGCATGAACGCCCCGATCATCGAGCTCGACGGCGTCTCGAAGCGCTTCGTTAAGCCGCTCGACGCGGCCGAGAAGGTCGCCAACCTGTTCGGAGCGGGGTTGAGCGACGAGGTCGTGCGCGCCGTCGACGACGTCAGCCTGGCGATCGGCGAGGGCGAGGTCGTCGGCCTCGTCGGCGAATCCGGCTGCGGCAAGTCGACGCTTGGCCGAATCGTCGCCGGCATCCTCGACCCGAGCATCGGCATCGTGCGCTTCAAGGGCCGCGCCAGCGAGACGCTGTCGGGCGCCGAGCGCCGGGCGGCGCAGCTTGCCGTGCAGATGATCTTCCAGGACCCGATGGCGTCGCTGAACCCGCGCCGCCGCGTCGTCGAGATCATCGGCGAGGCGCCGGTCGTGCACGGCATCGTGCCCGCCGCCGGCATGGACGCCTATGTCTGCGAGATGATGAGGCGGGTCGGGCTCGATCCGGCAAGCCGGCGGCGCTATCCGCACCAGTTCTCGGGCGGGCAGCGCGCCCGCATCGGCATCGCCCGGGCGCTCGCGGTGCGTCCGCAGGTGCTGGTCTGCGACGAGTCGACGGCGGCGCTCGACGTCTCGATCCAGGCGCAGGTGCTGAACCTGTTCATGCGCCTGCGCCAGGAGTTCGGGCTGACCTACCTCTTCGTCAGCCACGATCTCGGCGTCGTGCAGCACATCGCCGACCGGGTGGCGGTGATGTATCTCGGCCGCATCGTCGAGCTCGCACCGGCCGACGCCGTGTTCTCGGCCCCGAACCACCCCTACACGCAGGCCCTTCTCGACGAGGTGCCGCGGCTCGAGGCGAAGAAGAAGAAGTTCTCGGCCCTCAAGGGCGAGATCCCCTCCCCGCTGCGGCCGCCGCCCGGCTGCCATTTCCACCCCCGCTGCCCCTTCGCCTTCGCGCGCTGCCGCGTCGACCGCCCGGCCCTCAAGGAAATCGCGCCGGACCGGTTCTCCGCCTGCCACCTCAACGACGAGCCGGGGCCGCGGCCGGGCAAGGTCTTCGAGCATCGGGCAGCGGCGGCAGGGTAACCCCCTCTCCCGCTTGCGGGCTTCGGCATTCACACATTTGCTGGCCGAGTCGCTCCCTCCTCCCCCTTGTGGGGAGGACCGACTCGGCCGAAGGCCGAGCGAGAAGGGGGTCGCCGGGCATGGAGCACCTTGCCGACGAGGGACTCAAAGTCTGTCAGCCGCAG
>JAJKJG010000095.1 GCA_021154065.1 Methylobacterium sp. | reverse complement strand
GCCTTCGAGGACGCGGACGACATCGGCGTCGAGAAGAAGGTCCGGGCCGACAGCGGCCTTGTCCGGCCGGACGTCTACGACTGGCCGAAGGCCATCCAGGAATACCTGAACGGCGGCCAGAAGGTCACTTATGCAGTGGTGATGCTCGGCTCCAACGATCGCCAGGCGATGCGCGAGGGCGAGAATGCCATCGACCCCCTCTCGGATCGCTGGAAGGAGATCTACCGGCAGCGCATCGACGACGTCGTGAAGGTTTTCACGGAGAAGAAGATTCCGTTGATCTGGGTCGGCACCCCGCCGGTCAAGAACGAGCGCGCCTCGGCGGAATTCCTCGCCATCAACGATCTCTATCGCGAGCGGGTGCAGAAGGCCGGCGCGATCTATGTCGACATCTCGCCGGGCTTCGTCGACGACCAGAACCGCTACGCCGCGACGGGTCCCGACGTGGAGGGCCAGGTCGTGCGGCTGCGAAGCGCCGACGGCGTCTATTTCACCCGTGCCGGCGCCCGCAAGGCGGCGCATTTCGCCGACATCGAGCTGAAACGCCTGATCGAGCAGCGCGGCGGCACGGCCGTCGCGGCGCCCTCGACCGACGGCACTCCCGCCGCGAAGGAGCTCGACGTCGAGCGCGTCATCAGCGCTTCGCTGCCGGCGTTGCCGGAGCCGCAGGGGCTGCCGTCACTGCCGGTTCGCCCGGTTGCCGGGCCGGTGCTGCCACTGACGAAGCCCGACACCTCGCCGGGCGGTGCGCTCGCGTCGGGCCGGCCGCGGCTCGACGGCGATGCCTATCTCGTCGATCGCGCGCTTCGCGAGGGACTTCCCGTGCCGCCGAAGCCCGGACGCGCCGACGAGTTCAAGTGGCCGCCGTCGTAGAGCACCAACGCTCCGTCAAGTCGGCAAGACGCTCGCGCCCATGAGATGCTCGTCGATCGCGCGCGCCGCCTGGCGGCCCTCGCGGATCGCCCAGACGATGAGCGACTGGCCGCGGCGCATGTCGCCGGCCGAGAACACCTTGTCGACCGAGGTGCGGTAGGCACGGGTGTCGGCCAGGACGTTGCCGCGCGGGTCGAGGGCGACGCCGAGATCGGTCAGAAGTCCCTCATGCACCGGCGAGGCGAAGCCCATGGCCAGGAGCACGAGGTCGGCCTTGAGCTCGAACTCGGTGCCGGGGATCGGCTTGAAGGCGGCATCGACCCGCACGCCGTGAAGGCGGCTCACCCGGCCGTTCTTGCCGGAGAAGCGCGTCGTCATGACCGCGAAGTCGCGGTCGGCCCCCTCCTCGTGCGACGAGGAGGTGCGCAGCTTGAGCGGCCAGTCCGGCCAGGTCAGAGCCTTGTTCTCCCGCAAGGGCGGCTGCGGCATGATCTCGAGCTGCGTGATCGACAGCGCGCCCTGGCGGGCCGAGGTGCCGATGCAGTCGGAGCCGGTGTCGCCGCCGCCGATGACGATGACGTGCTTTCCGGAGGCGAGGATCGGGTCGACGATATCGGTGTTCTCGCCGGAGACGCGCCGGTTCTGCTGCGGCAGGAAATCCATGGCGAAATGAATGCCGTCGAGGTCGCGGCCCTCGACCGCGAGGTCGCGCGGCTTCTCGGCGCCCCCGGACAGCAGCACGGCGTCGAAATCGCGCAAGAGCTTCTCGGCCGAGATCGTCTCGCCGACATGGACGCCGTAGTGGAACGTAACGCCCTCCGCCTCCATCTGGCGGACGCGCCGGTCGACGTGCAGCTTCTCCATCTTGAAGTCGGGGATGCCGTAGCGCAGGAGCCCGCCGGCGCGCCCGTTCTTCTCGAAGACATGCACCTCGTGGCCGACGCGCGCGAGCTGCTGCGCGGCGGCAAGTCCCGCCGGCCCCGAGCCGACGACGGCGACGCGCTTGCCGGTGAGGGTATCGGCGGGCTCCGGGACGATCCAGCCCTCCTGCCAGCCGCGGTCGGCAATGGCGCACTCGATCGTCTTGATGGTGACCGGCGCCTCCTCGAGGTTGAGCGTGCAGGATGCCTCGCAGGGCGCCGGGCAGACGCGGCCGGTGAACTCCGGGAAGTTGTTGGTCGACTGCAGGTTCCGCAGCGCCTCGTGCCAGTCGTCCTTGTAGACGAGGTCGTTGAAATCCGGGATCTGGTTGTTCACCGGGCAGCCGTTGTGACAATACGGGATGCCGCAATCCATGCAGCGCGCCGCCTGGTCGCGCGTCGCCTCCTCGCCGAGCGGGATCATGAACTCGCGATAATGCCGGACGCGATCCGACGCCGGCGCGTATTTGCGGTCGCGCCGGTCGATCTCGAGAAATCCCGTCACCTTGCCCATTCTTTCATCTTCTTTCGTCAAAGCCGTCTTATGCGTCGAGACCTCCCAGCCTCTCATCCTGAGGTGCGAGCGGAGCGAGCCTCGAAGGACGCAACCCCGCCGACGCAGCGTCCTACCGCCGGTGCGTGCTTCGAGGCTCGTCGCTACGCTCCTCGCACCTCAGGATGAGGAGATCGGGATTCTTCATCATGCGCTGCGGCCGGATATCGTGAGAGCGGCGGTTTTGTTGTGTCGGGATGACCGCCAACCCCGCACCGGCAGCCCATCTTGCGTTTCGCCGTGTCGAAGGCGGCAATCGAGGCAAGACCATGAAGGCAGGATACATCGAAACACACGTGGTTCTCCCATCCCGCCTCACTCAGCCGCGACGCTCGCGAGCTCCTGCGCGCGCTCGATGTCCTTAAGCGCCCGCCGGTACTCGACCGGCATCACCTTGACGAAGCGGTGACGGACGACCGACCAGTTGTCGAGTATCTCCTTGGCCCGGCTCGAGCCGGTGTAGAGGAGATGATTGGCGATCAGCTTGTGCAGCCGCTCGGCATCGTGCCCTGACATGTTGGCGAGCACGTCGATGCGGCCCTTGAACTCCATGTCGCCGCCATGATGATGGAGCCGCTCCATGAGCTCGTCCTCCTCGCTCACCGGCTCGAGGTCGACCATCGAAAGGTTGCAGCGCTTGGCAAAGGAGCCGTCCTCGTCGAGGACGTAGGCGATGCCGCCCGACATGCCGGCCGCGAAATTGCGCCCGGTCTGGCCGATGACCACGACGACGCCGCCGGTCATGTACTCGCAGCCATGGTCGCCGGTACCCTCGACGACGGCGATGGCGCCGGAGTTCCTGACCGCGAAGCGCTCGCCGGCGACGCCGCGGAAGTAGCACTCGCCGGCGATCGCGCCGTAGAGCACGGTGTTGCCGACGATGATCGAGCGCTCCGGCACGACGCCGGTGTTCGCCGGAGGCCGCACCACGATGCGCCCGCCGGAAAGACCCTTGCCGACGTAGTCGTTGGCCTCGCCCTCGAGATCGAGCGTGACGCCGGCGGCGAGCCAGGCGCCGAAGGACTGGCCGGCGGTGCCGCGCAGCTTGACGGTGATGCTGCCGTCGGGAAGCCCGGCATGGCCGTAGCGCTTCGCGACCTCGCCCGAGAGCATCGCGCCGGTCGCCCGGTCGACATTCGAGATGCGCTTCACGAGCACGACCGCCCGCTCGCCTTCGAGCGCCGGCCGCGCCTCCTCGATCAGGTCGCGGTCGAGGATTTCGAAGATCTTGTGGTCCTGCCGCTCGCAGCAATGGATCGCGACGCCGTCCGGCGCATCGGGCTTGTGGAAGAGGCGCGAGAAGTCGAGGCCGCGCGCCTTCCAGTGATCGATGACGCGGCGCTTGTCGAGCATCTGCATCTGCCCGACCATCTCGCGGAAGCTGCGGAACCCGAGGCGCGCCATGTATTCGCGCACCTCCTCGGCGACGAAGAAGAAGAAGTTGATGACGTGCTCGGGCTGGCCCTGGAAGCGCTTGCGCAGCACCGGGTCCTGCGTCGCGACGCCGACCGGGCAGGTGTTGAGGTGGCACTTGCGCATCATGATGCAGTCGGCGGCGATCAGCGGCGCGGTCGCGAAGCCGAACTCGTCGGCGCCGAGAAGCGCGCCGATGACGACGTCGCGCCCGGTGCGGATGCCGCCGTCGACCTGCACCGAGATGCGTCCGCGCAGCCGGTTGAGCACGAGCGTCTGGTGGGTCTCGGAGAGGCCGATCTCCCACGGCGAGCCTGCATGCTTGATCGAGGTCAACGGCGAGGCGCCGGTGCCGCCCTCAAAGCCCGCGATGGTGACGTGGTCGGCGCGCGCCTTGGCGACGCCGGCAGCGACGGTGCCGACGCCGACCTCGGAGACGAGCTTGACCGACACGGCGGCTGACGGGTTGACGTTCTTGAGATCGAAGATCAGCTGCGCCAGATCCTCGATCGAATAGATGTCGTGATGCGGCGGCGGCGAGATCAGGCCGACGCCAGGCGTCGAGTGGCGCACCTTGGCGATCACCGCGTCGACCTTGTGGCCGGGAAGCTGGCCGCCTTCGCCGGGCTTTGCCCCCTGCGCCATCTTGATCTGCATCATGTCCGAGTTGACGAGGTACTCGGTCGTGGCGCCGAAGCGCCCCGAGGCCACCTGCTTGATCGCCGAGCGCATCGAATCGCCGTTCGGCAGCGGCCGGAAGCGGTCCGCCTCCTCGCCGCCCTCGCCGGTGTTCGACATGCCGCCGATCCGGTTCATGGCGATGGCGAGCGTCGTGTGCGCCTCGCGCGAGATCGAGCCGAACGACATCGCGCCGGTCGAGAAGCGGCGCACGATGTCGGCCGCCGACTCGACCTCCTCGAGCGGCACCGGCTCGCGGCCGTCGGCTGTCGCATCCTTGATGTCGAACAGGCCGCGGATGGTGAGGAAGCGCTCATCCTGCGCGTTGATGCGCGCCGCGAAGGCGCGGTACTTGTCCGGCAGGTTGCCGCGCACGGCGTGCTGCAGGTCGCGCACCGTATCGGCGTTCCAGACGTGGTTCTCGCCGCGGAAGCGGAAGGCATACTCGCCGCCGACGTCGAGCGCGGTGCGGTAGACCGGCGCATCGCCGAAGGCGTCGCGATGCCGCCGCACCGTCTCCTCGGCGATCTCGGCCATGCCGGCGCCCTCGATTGTCGTCGCGGTCCCGAAGAAGTCGCGGTCGACG
>JAJKJG010000094.1 GCA_021154065.1 Methylobacterium sp. | reverse complement strand
GGCGTGCCGAGCAACCCGATGGGGGTCGCGGCGCTCACCCTCTCGGGCGGCGAATACGCCATCCACGGCACAAACCGGCCGGGCTCGATCGGCACCTATGCGAGCTACGGCTGCATCCGCATGCACAACCACGACATCGCCGACCTGTTCGAGCGCGTCAGTGTCGGCACGCCGGTGGTGGTGACGCGTTAAAGCATGATCCCGAAAAGTGGCTACCGGTTTTTGGAAAAGATCATGCTGAAACAAAGAGGTAGAGCGGAATGACGACTCAACGAGTAGTCATCGCGCTCTATCGGTACAAGTCGGCCCGCGTCGGCGGCAGGCCGGACGGGCCGCGCTTGCGGCGCGTCGAGAGCGTCTGGTAGAGGCCGACGCCGCTGCGCTCGAAGGCGATCGAGCAGCCGGCCAGATACACGAGCCACATCCGCGTCTTGACCTCGCCGACCTCGGCGACCGCCTTGTCGTAGTTCGCGAGCAGGCGGTCGTGCCAGAGCCGGCAGGTGCGCTGGTAGTGCTCGCGCCAGCCCTCGACGTCATGGACCTCGAAGCCGTTGCGCTCGAGGCTCTGGACCGTGTTGCCGATGTGGTCGAGCTCGCCGCCCGGAAAGATGTAGCGGGTCAGGATTGCGAACTCGGGCCGTTTCTTCAGGAACACCTTGTCGGTGCGCTTCGCCGGGCGGGTGATGGCATGGTGGAGGAAGAAGCCGTCGCGCTTCAGCACGCGCTTGATGGTCGCATAGTATTTCGGGTAGTTTTTCCAGCCGATGTGCTCCTGGATGCCGATCGCCGCCACCTTGTCGAACTGGCCCTCGACGGTCGAGTAGTCCTTGAGCTCGATCCTGACCTTGCCCTCGAGGCCGAGGCGCTTGATCTTCTCCTGCGCGTAGGCGACCTGCTGCTCGGAGAGCGTCACGCCGTAGGCGGTGACGCCGTAATGCTGGGCCGCGTAGCAGGACAGCGCGCCCCAGCCGCAGCCGACGTCGAGGAGCGTCTCGCCGGGCTTCAGGCGCAGCTTGCGGCAGATGATCTCGAGCTTGTCCTGCTGCATCCGGTCGATGTCGTTGTTCCAGTCCGTGCAGTAGGCGCAGGTGTAGACCATCTCGTCGTCGAGCCAGAGCGCGTAGAAGGCGTTCGAGACGTCGTAGTGATAGGCGATGTTCTGCTTGTTCTCGCCCGGGTCGCCGCTCGAGGGCTGCTCGGTCGGGATCGCTTCCAGCGGCCACGGTCCGCCGCGGTCGGTGCGCCAGAACTTCCACGCCAGCTTCGCGAGCGCCCATTTGTCGAGCGTCTTCCAGAAGTCCCGGGTGCGCACCTTGTTGGTCGGGCGGGCATCGGCGAGGTCGAACAGCGTGCCGTTGCGGATGTCGACGCGCTTCGACACCCACAGGTTCGACAGCGTATCGAGCCGCGGCCGGCGCACGAGCCCGGCGATCGCGCCTTCGTCGGCGAAGACGATCGCGAGCGCGTCCGGCGCGAGGTCCGCCGGCACGGTCGAGCCGTCCCACAGCACGAAGCCGAGCGGCAGGCCGACGCGCTCGCGAAGGCTCGCCAGGATGGTCTTGAAAGCTTGCAGTCGCTCGTCCGCCGCGGTCATCGGGCCCCCTTTGTGCGGGCGCTTTCGACCATTTTCGACCCGGGGGGTCAAGGCGCGGCGCGGGCGCGCCCGCCTTACGGCTCACGGCAGCGGCGGCGGCTCCGCGGCACTCTTGCGCCCGGCCTCCCGGGCCGGCGCCGGCGGCACGCGCTCGAAGCGCCATCGCACCGTGGCGGACGCGGCGCTGTCGAGCCGCAGCACGATCTGCGTCGTGCGGCGCATGCCTTCGGCGGCGGCGAAGAAGGCGCTGTCCTCGAGCTCCGGCCGGAACCGCTCGGCGCTGAACTGCCAAGCCTCACCGCTCGGCAGGGCGAGAAGCACGCCGCCGGCCTCGATCAGGCTCGCCCGCACCCCGGGAGCGAGATGAAAGCGGATCGTCGCCGGCTCGGCGCCGCGGTCCGTGCCGGTCGGCGTGAACGCATCCTCGCCGTCGAGGCGGTCGCCCCGTCCCGACAGCCGCCAGCGCCGCGCGTGGGCGAGCCCGAGCTCGCGGTATCCGTCATGGCTGGCGCGCAGGGTCTGCGCCTTGTCGTCCGCCTCATCCTGGCGCTCGACGGCGACGGCCGCCGGCCCGCGCATCAGCGCCGGGCCGAGGCGGCCGGTGAGCCATGCCGCGATCAGGCGCTCGGGCCAGGCGCCCTGGCGCATGAGGAACCGGCCGGAGGAGACCTCGCCGATCGTCGCCGTCGAATGGGCCGCCGTCGAGCGGGCGGCAAGCCCGGTCTCATCGCCGGCGTCGCGGGCCGCGCCGCAGTTGACGACGATCGCCTGCGCGGCGCTCGAGAGCTCGAACGAGAGGCAGCCGGCATGGGCGTCGGCCGCGTCCGAGACCGGCGGCGCCGGGCCGACGTCGGCGATCAGCACGGTCTCGCCGGCCTCGAGCCGCTCGTAGCCGGAATGCGGCGCGCGCCGCATCGGCCGGCCGCGGGCGCCCTCATAGGTGAGGAGGGTCGCGAGCTCATCGGCGGCGCTGCGGCCCATGCCGTTGAACCGGGCGATGCCGCCGTCGCCGAGCCGCAGGAGACGCAACAGCGGCAGCATGCGGTCGATAGCGCCGGTGAGCGCCTGCGGCGGCTCGAGGCTGCGCGCCGAATAGCTCTGGCGCAGCGGCAGAAGATCGAGCAGCAGCTCGATCGCGACCTTCGGGTTCCGGTTGCGATGGCCGCCGTCGGGAAGAATCTGCCGATCGAGCTCGCGCGCCAGGATGCCGGTCGTGCGCCGAAGCCGCGCTTCGAGCCCCTCGCAGCAGAGCCCGACATAGCAGAGCGCGATCGCGGCGGTGAGCCGATGCAGCGGCTGGCTCGCGAAGCGCATGTCGCGATCGAGCTCGCGCCCCGCCTCGTCGATCGCGCGCAGGAAACGGCGATAAAACTCGTGGTCGGCGCCCTCGAGGAGCAGCGGCGACTGGGCCAAGAAGGACACGGTGCGGCGGGCGAGCACCGGCGTCCACCGGGCGACGCGCCTGCCGGCGGGCCGCCCGTCGAGGAACTCGGCAACGAGGGCGCGGCCGTTCGCCCGGGCGAGCGCCGTCTCGGCGGCGCGCAGGTGGCGCAGCCAGCCGAAGCCGTAGAGCGCCTCGGCCCAGGCGCGGCTCGGCGGATCGCAGGCGAAGGGCGAGCGCCCGCCGGTCGAGACCGCCCGGCCGGCGAAGACGAAACAGCCGGCATAGACGTCGCTCGCGATAGTCGGATCGCTCGTGCGCAGGTCCTGCGGCGCGATCAGGACGCGCTTTGCCGACGGCGAGAGGAGGCGCGGCGCAACCGCAACCGAAGCGAGCGCCGCACGTCCCGCCTCCCGCAGGGTGAGGCCGTAGAGTCGCGAACGGTCAGGCCCCCGCTTCACGCCCGCTCCTTCTCCGCCGCTCGCGGCGCCGCTCGCATTGCGATGGGCGTTGTCGGTTAACGCCGCCTTAACCGGATCATGCCCGGTCAGGGGCCGCGACGCGAGAAGCGGGCGATGAAGAAGCCGTCGAGGCCGCTCGCCCCGAGCGCCGCGCCGCCCTGGTGCGGAAGCGTGCGCACGTCGCCGTTCAGCGTGATCGCCTCGTCGAGGCCGGGCAGCTCGTCGGCTCGGACCGGCACAGGCGCGAAGGCGGGCTGGCGGGCGAGGAAGCTCTCGGCCTGGCGCTCGCCCTCCTCCGGCTCGAGCGAGCAGGTGCAGTAGACGAGGCGCCCGCCGGGCCGCGTCAGCGCCGCCGCCTTGTCGAGGAGCCGCGCCTGCAGGTCGACAAGCTTCGCGAGGTCAGCCTCGCGCTTCGTCCATGGCACGTCCGGATGGCGGCGGATGGTGCCGGTCGCCGAGCAGGGCGCGTCGAGGAGGACGGCGTCGAAGGGCTCGGCCTCGAGCGTCAGCGCGTCCGCGACCTTGGTGTCGACCGCAAGACGCAGGCGCGCCATGTTCTCGGCCAGGCGCTTGAGCCGATGCCGGGAGCGATCGACCGTGAGCACCGTGGCGCCGGCGCTCGCGAGTTGCGCCGTCTTGCCGCCAGGCGCGGCGCAGAGGTCGGCGACGCGCTCCCCGGGCCTCGCATCGAGGAGCCGCGCCGGCAGTGCCGCCGCCGCGTCCTGCACCCACCAGGCGCCCTCGGCGTAGCCCGGCAGCTCGCGGATCGCGCCGCGGTCGTTGAGGCGCAGCGTCCCGGTCGCGAGCAGCGTCGCCCCGAGGCGCTCGGCCCAGGCCGCCGGATCCGCGCGCACCGTGAGATCGATCGCGCCGCCGCGCCGATGCGCCTCGGCGATCGCGTGTGCGGCGTCGCCATAGGCGGCGCGCCAGCGCGCCGCGAGCCAGTCCGGCGTGTCGACCGCCAAGGCGTCGGCGTCGGCGAGGATGGCGTCGCGCTCGCGGGCGAGGCGGCGGAGCACCGCGTTCGCGAGCCCGGCGAGGTGCCGCGATGGACCCTCGCTCTGGGCGAGGCGGACCGTGACGTCGACGGCGGCGTGGTCCGGCACGTCGAGGAAGAGCACCTGCGCGGCAGCGGTCGCAAGGAGCGCCAGCACGCGCTCGCCCTTCGGGAGCCCCTTCGCCATCCGCTCGACGAGCGCCCGGCGGATGGTGCCGAAACGGCGGAAGGCGACGACCGCGATGGCGCGCGCCAGCGCCTCGTCGCGGGCCTCGAGAGCGGCGGCGCGGGCGGCGCGCTCGAATACCTCGTCGAGCGCCCGGCCGCTGCGCATGACTTCGTCGACGATGTCCCAGGCGAGCCGCCGCGCCGGCAGGCCTGCCGGCTCCTCGCGGTCGTCGGGCCGCGGTTGCCGGGCCGGCGCGGATTTCGCCAACCGCTAGCTCCAGCGTCCGCGGCGCTGGCCGGCCCAGGGGCTCGCGCCCGCCTGCTCGAAGAAGCCCGAGGGCTGCCGGACATTGCCGCTCTGGCGCGCCAGAGCCTCGAGCGCGGCGAGGCGGTTCTCGGTCGAGGGATGGGTCGAGAACAGGTTGTCCATGCCCATGCCGGAGAGCGGGTTGACGATGAACAGCGGCGCCGTCGCCGGATGG
>JAJKJG010000093.1 GCA_021154065.1 Methylobacterium sp. | reverse complement strand
TCCGGATGAGGTCGACGCGGTCGTTCGGCAGGATGAAGCGGCCGGCCGAGGTCGCGCCGCGGGTGTCGATGGAGATCGCGACGGCGCGCATGCCGGACGGCAGGATCGCGGACATGAAGCCGCTGCCGTCCGCCTTGATGAGCCGTTCGCGCCGGATCGGCTCCCCGCCCAGCAGGGCGGTGCGGGCGATCGAGCCCGCGGTCTCCTCAAGGGCGCCCGGCGCATCGGAACGCTTGACGGCGCCGTTGGGCGTCATGTTGGCAGGCCAGGGCTGCCAGCGCAGATCGCTCGGCTTGAGGGTCTGCCCCATGGGGAGATCGACCGCCGCCACCAGAACGTCGACGGTGTCGAGCTTCGGGGCGGGCGCCTGCACGACGACGGGAGGCGGCGGATCGCCGCCGCTCATCATGATCGCGGCGCCGCCGCCGGCGACGATCGCGACGCCGAGGACGGCGAGACGGGCTCGTTTCATGGCACTCTGATTCCGAACGCGACGCAGGGTCGTCGATGCGCTCGATTTCAGCAGCCAATCGTCAAGTTATGGTTAACCGGACGTATCCAGGGCACAGAAAAGATTGACGTTTGCGCGCTTCAGCGCCCGAGGACCGCCGTCCAGATCGGGGATTGTGGATAGAGCGCGAGCGCCGCGCCGGCGAGCGCGATGCCGTAAGGGACGCCTGCGTTCCGCTCGTGCAGACGCAGGACCCAGCCCCAGCCCAGCGCGAAGGCCGGCAGCGGCCGGCCGCGCAGGCCAAGGATCATCAGGGTCAGAAACCCGCCTGCGATCGTCGAAAGGAGCACATAGTCGGCCAGAGGGCCGAACCCGAGCCAGAGCGCGGCGGCGGCGGCGAGCTTGGCGTCGCCCCCGCCGATCCATCGGAAAGCGAACAGCCCGAAGCAGACCGCCAGGACGAGCGCGCCTGCCGCGACGTGCGTCAGGATGGCGCCCCAGGGCAGCCCGGCCGCGAGCGCGAAAGCGGCGAACGCGGCGATCAGGGCCAGCGACAGCCTGTTCGGGATCGTCATCGTGACGAGATCGCTCGCGGCCGCGTAAGCCATGAGCGCGGGAAAGATGGTCAAAAGCGCGATGTCAGCCATGATCGGTCCACTCGTCTCGCCGCAGCCCAGGCGCGGAGACCTGGCGTTCAGGGTTCGCGGTTGCTCGCGCCGGAGGGCCCTGGCTCGGGTTCAGCCCTGGAACGCGGCTGCGATCTTCTCGAAGATGGCCTGGAGGGCTTCGGTGATGCTCCCCATCCCGCCGACTACGGCGAGGGCGATCATCGCAGCTGTCGAACCATACTCGACCGCGGTGGTGCCGGACTCGCCCCGGATCAATCCCAGCACTCGCTTTTTCACGGCTTGCACCTATCCCGAGCTATGGGCGAAATCCGCCGCGCGGGCAGCGCGACGGACGCACTCCGAACAAGCTCAGGCCCGGTCAGCCGGTGACGGCGAGCTTGGTTTTGATGGTGGTGAACGCGCTCGACAGACCGTCGGTGAGATACCCCATGGCGACGATCAGGCCTGTCGCGATCAGCGCCGCGATCAGCCCGTATTCGACGGCGGTCGCGCCGGACTGGTCGTTCACGAAACGGTTCACAAGATGGGTCATGGATGCTGTTCCTTACCACGGTTGCTCACGGTTGCTTCACACCGCCCGCCGGCTTTTGCCGGTCGGAACGATCATTGGCATAAAGCATGCTCTGTTTCCGCTCAGTTAAAGCTGCTGATTAAAAGAGCCCGTAACTCGCGGAAAAGGAGGATGGTTAAAACAGAATGAAATCAAGGCCGCCGCGATACTTGCATAAACTGCTTCACAGTTCTTGCGGCTTAAGATTGCCCGGGATCAAGGATCACCTCTTCTGGAAGCCATTTGATTCGATCCGTGCTCCACGACCACGGGACGCCAAGCCGCCAAACGCCGGAACGCTCCCCGTTAGGTCTTCCTTCACCAGTCTTCGCTGAACATGAGCGGAAGAAATTGAATGTGAGCCGAGGCTTGGCCGATGCGCATGCGTCTGGAAGGTGGGACTGTTCGTGCAGGGTGCGCGGCGTTGCTGCTTGGCGTCACGGTCCTGACGGCTGTTCCGCCGACGCGCGCCGGGAGCGGTTGATCTCGCGGCGGCGGCCGTGCATCGGTCGCCGGTCGCTCCGGCCGTCGCGGGCGCGCCGGCGGCGGCCCCCGGCCCGGACGCCGTGACGGCACGGTCGACCACGCCAAGATCGTCCGCTTGCCCGAGCGCACGCAAACCCTCGTCGTCGGCAACCCGATGATCGCGGACATCACGGTCCAGAAGCACGGCATCCTGGTCGTGACGGGAAAGGCATACGGCGTCACCAACCTGATCGCTCTCGACGGGGCCGGCGCCATGTTGGCGGAGTCGCTGATCAGCGTCCAGGCCGCCAGCGAGTCCGTCGTGACTGTCCAGCGGGGGCTCGAGCGCGAATCCTACTCGTGCACGCCGAACTGCCAGCCGTCCCTGCACCTCGGCGACGCCAACAAATATTTCTCCGAGCTTCAAGGTCAGGCGGGACAGCGCAACAGCCTGGCGACCCAGCCGGGCGGCGCGGCGCGCTGACCCCGCCCCGCCATCGAGGCGGCCCCCGGCGTCGGCCCGTCTTGACGAGCGCTTAATGGCGGGCGGCTTTTCTCAAATCCGTCCCTAACGGTCCGGCAAACTTTTTCCTGTAACCGTGCCATGAACCCCGGACCGGCCGAAGCTGGTCCGGGGTTCATGGCCAGATGAGCTTCGCCCGACGATGACCCTCCCTCGACCGCTTGAATCGAACCCTCGCGCCATCAGCACTCAGGGCCGCGACCGCTCCCTCCTGCGTCGGTTCAAGAAGGATCAGGACGGCGGCACGGCGGTCGAGTTCGCCATGGTGTCGATGCCGTTCTTCGCCCTGCTGTTCGCGATTTTCGAGACGGCGCTGGCCTTCCTGACGACCCAGATGCTTGAGACGGCGGTATCGAACGCGGCGCGCCAGATCTACACGGGTCAGTTCCAGCAAGACGCGAAGAATGCGGGGCAGACCCCATCCCAGCTCGCGAACAACTTCAGAACAGCGGTTTGCGACAACGTCACGGCGCTGTTCGACTGCCAGAACACGCTGAAAGTCGACATCCGCACCTTCACCTCGTTCCCGGACGCGGCCGTCCCCACGCCGATCACCAATGGGCAATTCGACAGCTCGGGCTTCGGCTACCAGCCCCCCGGCCCCGACCAGATCGTGGTCGTCCGGGCGGCCATGGAGTACCCGGTCATTGTGCCGATCACGCAATTCGGCAACCTGTCGAACGGCAACCGGCTGGTCATGGCGTCCGCGACGTTCCGAACGGAGCCTTTCCCGTCCGCCAAGTGATTGAGGAGATCTCCATGCGCAAGACGGCGTTCACTCTCGCCCTGAAGACCTCCGCGCGCGAACTCAGGCTTCGGATCGGCGATCTGCTCGCCTCGACCCAGGGCATGGCCACCGTCGAGCTGGCGATGTGCTTGCCCGCGATGCTGCTGATGTACCTCGGCATGACCGAGGCGACCGTCGGCGTGAACATCGACCGCAAGCTCACGCTCCTGTCCCGCAGCCTCGCCGACCTGACGGCGCGGGCGTCCACGGTCAACAGCACCGACATTGGCAACATCCTGAGCGCGGCGAGCAGCGTCATGGCGCCTTATCCCACTTCGGATTTGACCATGGTGGTCTCGAGCATCGCCGTGACCGGAAGCGGGAGCGATCTTGTCGGCAAGGTCTGCTGGAGCGAGGCGCGGCAAGGCTCTGCGCGCGCCCTCGGATCGACCTTTGCGATCCCGGACGGGTTCAAGACCGCGGGCACGAGCTTCATCGTCGCCGAAGCGAAAGTGCCCTACAAGCCGATGTTCGGCTACGCTTTCACGGGCACGATCACGCTGGGCCAGACGACGCCCTGGCCGGTCCGCAACGTCGCGGAAGTCCCGTATTCCGGGGTGAAGACGTTCAAGGACACCGAGCTCGGGCGGAGCGCAACCGGCAAGTGCCTGAGCTGAGCAGGGATCGACCCCGTCAGATCGTCTGGTTGTAGGCGCCGACCTCCGGATTTTCCCGCAACACCGCGTCCACGGCCTGGAACATCGCGCGCATGCGCGCCTCGGAGGCGGGGCTCTCGACCACCACGACGAGTTCCGGCTTGTTGGACGAGGCGCGGACCAAGCCCCAGGTGCCGTCCTCGGTCACGACCCGCACGCCGTTGACCGTGACGAGGTCGCGGATCGGCTGGCCGGCGAACGGCTCGCCCGCCGCCCTCATGCGCTCGAAACGCTGCACGATGCGGTCCACGACCTCGTATTTCACCTCGTCGGGGCATTTCGGCGCCATGGTGGGCGAGCCCCAGGTCTTCGGCAGCGCCCGGTAGAGGTCGGCCATCGACCGGCCCGGATTGCGGTCGAGCATTTCGACGACCGCGATGGCGGTCAGGATCCCGTCGTCGTAGCCGCGGCCGATGGGCTTATTGAAGAAGAAGTGGCCGGACTTCTCGAAGCCGGCGAGCGCGCCGAGTTCGTTGACGCGCCGCTTGATGTAGGAGTGCCCGGTCTTCCAGTAGTCGGCCTTGACGCCATTGTGCCCCAACTCCGGGTCGGTGACGAAGAGGCCCGTCGATTTCACGTCGACCACGAAGGTCGCGCCCGGATGCAGCTTGGAGAGATCGCGCGCCAGCATGACGCCGATCTTGTCGGCGAAGATCTCCTCGCCCTCGTTGTCCACCACGCCGCAGCGGTCGCCGTCGCCGTCAAAGCCGAGGCCGACGTCCGCCCCCGTCTCGCGAACCGTGTCCGCGATGGCATGAAGCATCTTCATGTCCTCGGGGTTCGGATTGTAGCGCGGGAAAGTGTAGTCCGGCTCGGCGTCGAGCGGGACCACCTCGCAGCCGATCGCCTCCAGCACCCGCGGGGCGAAAGCGCCCGCCGTGCCGTTGCCGCAGGCGGCGACCACCTTCAGCTTGCGCTTGATTTTCGGCCGATCCGTCAGGTCCGCGATGTAGCGGTCGGAAAAATTCTCGACGAACTCATAGGCGCCGCCGTCGCGCGGCTTGAAGGCGGCGGAGAGCACGATATCGCGCAGGCGGCCCATCTCGTCGGGGCCGAACGTCATGGGCCGATTCGCGCCCATCTTCACGCCGGTCCAGCCGTTGTCGTTGTGCGAGGCCGTGACCATCGCGACGCAGGGGCAATCGAGCGCGAACTGCCCGAAGTAGGCCATCGGCGACAGAGCGAGCCCGATGTCCTTCACGCGCAGGCCCGCCGCCATCATGCCCGAGATGAGCGCGTATTTGATCGAGGACGAATAGGCCCGGAAATCGTGTCCCGTCACGAGGTCCGGACGCACGCCCATCTCGTGCACCAGCGTGCCGATGCCGAGCCCAAGGGCCTGCACGCCCATGAGGTTGATTTCCGTTTCGAACAGCCAGCGGGCGTCGTACTCGCGAAATCCGGTCGGCTTCACGAGCGGGAGGGACTCGAACGCGTAGGTGTTCGGGGTCAGGCTGGACTGCGGCTTGGGAAACATGGGCGCTCGGAGGTTGGGGAGGGGACGCGCGCGCAATAGCCGATCCGCCGGCGAAAGGGAAACCCTGTCCCGATCCTGCCCGGGGATCAGCCGCGCAGCACCAGCCGCCCTTTGGCGACCTCGAAGCCTTCGAGACGCTTCAGGAACGACATGCCGAGCAAGCTGGTGCTCAACGCGCGCGGGGGCAGCACGACCGCCTCGACGTCGCGCACGGCGATGTCGCCGATCCGGATTTCCTTGATGCGGACCGGGGCGGTCTCGACCACGCCGTTCGCCGTCGAACTGCGGCGCGTGAAATCCTTCTGCGACACCTTTAGCCCAAGCATGGCCGCGTCCTCGTGGGAGAGAGCGACGAAGCTTGCGCCCGTGTCGACGAGCATGCGGACGCGCTGGCCGTTGAGGGCCGGGTGGACGACGAAGTGGCCGTAAAGGTCGGCGGAGAGCGTGAGGGTCCGGCTCGGCTCGGAGCTTCGTTGCAACTGCGCCGGGCGCGATCCGGCAAGGCCGAACCGGGCGGCGATGCGGTCGCCCGCAGCCGTGGCCGACAGGGCGGCGGTCGCGAGCATCCCGAAGGCCCACACGATCGGACGGGTCATGGCGTCCCCACTCTGGTTCGCCTCTTTTTGCACGGGCCAGATTGGCAAAGCGCTTAAGCCCGAAGGATCAGCATGGCTTTCGCGCGGCGTGGTTTCGGGTTCCCTTCCATGCCCGCGGATCAGTCCGGGAGCGCTCCGGGCTTCTGGGAAAAAGGGAGGGGATCGCGGCGCCAATGCGGGAGTTGCAGCATGCCAGGGTTGTGAGATCGGCTCACG
>JAJKJG010000092.1 GCA_021154065.1 Methylobacterium sp. | reverse complement strand
GTGAAGGTCGAGAGCATCTCGAGCGGCCAATCGGCATGGCCCGGGTGGCGCGTGACGCCGCCCGCTTCGTCGGAGAAGGAATTGACGAGCACGATCCGCTCCGGCGCGGCGATCTCGCGGTAGACGAACCTGCCCCACATCGGCGTGCCGTCGGGCGCCCGCATGCCGTAGTGATAGGTGCCGCCCGGGCGAAGATCCATCTTGGAGGCGATCACCGAGAAGCCTTTCGGCCCCCACCATTGACGCATGCGCTCGGGGTCGGTGAACGCCTTCCACGCGAGCTCGCGCGGCGCATCGAAGGCGCGCGTGATGACGAACTCGGCTGTGGCGGGGCTGCTCGCTTGGTCCACTGGTCTTCTCCTCTTGGCGGGACACGGCGGTCCGGGACCGGGCGCTCAGGCCCGGGCGCTCAGGCCGGCTGCTCGCAATTGATCATCCACGGCGTGCCGAAGCGGTCGACGAGCATGCCGAACCGGATCGCCCAGAAGGTCTGCTGGATCGGCATCTTCACCGTTCCGCCTTGCGCGAGCGCCTCGAAGATGCGCTCGGCTTCCGCCGCGCTGTCGACGTTGAGGCTGACCGAGAAGCCCTTCATCACGCCGTCCGACCGGTCGGGCGGGGCGTCCGAGGCCATGAGCACCTGGTCGCGGATGCTGAGCCGCGCATGCATGATCTTGTCGCCCCATTCCGGCGAGACGTGCGCCTCGGCCGGGGAGCCCTTGTGGGCCATCATCATCTCGATCTTGCCGCCGAGGAGCTTGGCGTAGACGTTGAACGCCTCCTCGCAATTGCCGTTGAAGAACAGGTACGGGTTCAGTCGCATCGTGGGCCTCCTTTGGCTTAGGTGGTCTTTGGGTCGGCTGAACCGGCGGTGCGCCGGCCGGCGCCTACTCGTCGCGCGAGGCTCGCCTGAGAGCCTCGATGTCGATCTTCACCATCTGCATCATCGCCTTCATAACGCGGCTCGCCTTCGCCGGGTCTTGATGCGTCAGGAGCTCGGGCAGGACCGTCGGGATGATCTGCCAGGTGAGGCCGAACTTGTCGGTGAGCCAGCCGCAGCCTTGCGTCGTGCCGCCGTCCGAAAGATTCGCCCAGAACTCGTCCACCTCGGCCTGCGTCTCGCAGTTCACGACAAAGGAGGTCGCCGGCGAAAAGGTGAATTGCGGGCCGCCGTTCAGCGCCACGAACTTCTGCCCGTCGAGCTCGAACGCGACGGTCATGACCGTGCCCTTCGGCGCCGGGCCGGCGTCGCCGTAGCGGCTCACGCTCAGGATCTTGGCGTTCTTGAAGATCGAGACATAGAAATTCGCCGCCTCTTCGGCCTTGCCGTCGAACCACAGGAACGGGGTGATCTTCTGCATGGCTGGCTCCCGTGTTGCTCGCTCGGTGAAACCCGATCAGCGGCGTTTGCCGTCTCTCTTGCGCTTGCCGGCACGCTCCGGCGTCGCCTGCAGCTCTTGTAGGTACGCGTCGAGGCGGTCGAGGCTCTCGTCCCAGTATCGGCGGTAGCGCTCAAGCCAGTCGTCGACCGCGCGCAGCGGGCCGGGCTCGAGGCGGCAGGGCCGCCACTGCGCTTCGCGGCCGCGCACGATCAGCCCCGCGCGCTCGAGCACCTTGAGGTGCTTCGAGACGGCGGTGAGGCTCATCGCGAAGGGCTCTGCGAGGATCGTCACCGAGGTCTCGCCGAGCGCAAGCCGCGCCAACAGCGCGCGGCGCGTCGGGTCGGCGAGCGCCGCAAGCGTGGTGCTGAGGTGATCGGCTGCCATTCGTTATTGAACTGGCTGGTTGATTAACCTAGCGGTTCGATAGCCGCGCGCCCAGCTCGCGTCAAGCGGCGGCGTCCTCCTGCGGGAAGAGCCCGAAATAGGGCTTCGCCTCCGCGACCGCCCGCGCGAAGGAGGGACGATCCATGAGGCGTGCGAAGTAGCGGGCGAGATTGAGGTGCGCGTCGCCGAACGGCAGCACGAGCCGCCCATAGAACAGGGCCGGCGCGGCGGCGCAGTCGGCCAGGGTGAAGGTCTCGCCCGCGGCCCACATCTGCGTCGCCATCTCGGCGTCGATCATGGCGTAGGCGGTTTGAAGCCGCGCCTTTGCCTGCGCGACGCCGAAGGCATCCCGCTCGCTCGCCGGCCGGAGCCGGTCGCCGACGATCTTCTGCATCGGCTCATGCACGTAGAGGTCATAGAAGCGATCGGCGAGGCGGGTCTTGAGGGCGAGGTCCGGGTCCGCCGGCATGAGCGGCGCCGGGCCCGGATAGTGCCGGTCGAGGTACTCGATGATGACGCTCGACTCCGGGACGAGCCGATCCCTCGCTTCGTCACGCAGCACCGGGAACTTGCCGATCGGCCAGAGCCGCAGGAACGCCGCCCGAGACGCCTCGTCGGAGAGGTCGACGATCCGCGGCTCGAAAGGCGTGCCGTTCTCGTACAAGGCGACGAGCGCCTTCTGGCAGAAGGACGAGAGGGGGTGGAAATAGAGGACGAGGGTAATGGCGGTGCTCGGGTTTCCGCACGCTATCGTGCCGGGGCCGCGTTCGCGGAAGGCTTCAGGTGCATGCGGCAGAGCGTCATCAGCCGCCGGGCCTGCTGGGCCTCCTTGCCGCTCGGCTTCAGCGCCAGGAATCGGTCCCAGAACGGCAGCGCGGAGGAATGATCCTCGCGCCGGGTCAAGATGAGGGCGAGGTTGAAGAGCGCGTCCGCGTAGTCGGGCCTGGCCTCGACCGCCCGGCCGTAGCACGCCGCCGCCTCTTTCATATCCTCGGCGCTCTCCTTCAGGAGGCCGAGGTTGAGCCAGGCCTCGGCGAAGCCCGGATCGCGCATGACGGCCTGCTGGTAGGCGAGCGCCGCGTCCGTCGGTCGACCCTGGGCGTCGAGCAGGTTGCCGAGATTGAAGGGCAGGACCGGGTCGTCGCGATCCATCTTCGCGGCGATGCGATAGAGCCGCTCCGCCTCGGCGAGGTCGCCGGCGCATTCGAGCTCCTCGGCGCGCTCGAACAGCGCGTCGACGCTGGCGAAGCTTTCTCCGAGCGGCAGCGTGAACTGGCCGTCGAGCCGCCCGAGGCGGCCGGCGACCTCCTGGAGCATCTCGCCCCAGGGTGCCTCGTGAAGCCTCGTGTCGGAGAGGCTGCGTCCGCTGCGGCGCAGCGCGATCGCGGCCTCGACCACGACGCCGAGCGGGTGCCCGGCGCCGAGGAGCCGGCCGACCTCGCGCGCCGCGAGGAGGTCGCGGTAGCCGTAAGCGTCGTCCGACGGCTCGAGGACGTCATAGAGCGCGAGACAGTGCACGATGTCGGGCGAAAGCCGGGCCTGGCGCGCGACGTCTGCCGCGGTCAGCGTCCGGTGCTCGCTCGGCAGCGGCGGAGCGAGGCCGATGAGGCGCCGCAGCGACAGCTCGCTCACGATGCGGCAGCCGGCCGGCACCGGTGCCGGCAGCCCGGGGGCCGCTCCCCGGCTCAGACGCTCGGGCGCCGTGCTGTGGGCGAGGCAGACGAGCGTCGCCTTGCGGCTCCCGGCGCGGACGAGCCGGCCGCCGGCCGCCGCCACGAGCCCGGCGAGGCGCTGGCGCGTCACTCCATGCAGCCGCCCGACGACGCAAAGGCAGAAGCTTTCGGAGCTCATCGCAACGTTCGAATCGGCGGCCCGCGAGGAATGGCCCAGACCTATTCGCCTCTACCCGCGGAGTCGACGGCCGGCCGCAACCGGCCACAAAGGAAGTCGTTCACGAATCCCTGGCATGCTCCTTGACTCGAAGCGTGGCCGAAACGACTGTCTCGGCCTCGCAATCGGGTTCAGGAGTATGCGATGGCTGCCCGCGCCAACTGGAAGGGATACCTGAAGCTGTCCCTCGTCTCGTGCGCCGTGGCGCTCTATCCGGCGACGAGCACGTCATCGCGGGTCCGCTTCAACACCCTCAACCGGGCGACCGGAAACCGCGTCAAGCAGCAATACATCGACCCGGCGACCGGGGAGACGGTCGACGCCGAGGACCGCGTCAAGGGCTACGAGGTCGGCAAGAACGCCTACGTCTTCATCGAGGACGAGGAGCTCGATGCGATCAAGATCGAGAGCACACACACGATCGACATCGAGAGCTTCGTCCCGGTCGAGCAGGTCGACAAGCGCTATCTCGAGGCGCCGTACTACATCGCGCCCGACGACAAGGTCGCGCAGGAGGCGTTCGCGGTCATCCGCGACGCCATGAAGGAGAAGGGCAAGGCCGGGATCGCGCGCGTCGTGATCTCCCGCCGCGAGCGGATGGTGCTGCTCGAGCCGCTCGGCAAGGGCATCATGGCGACGATGCTGCGCTACCCCTACGAGGTGCGGGGCGAAGAGCCCTATTTCGAGGACATCCCGGAGCTCAAGATCCCGAAGGAGATGCGCGACCTCGCCGGCCATATCATCGAGACGAAATCGGCGGATTTCGAGCCGGCGAAGTTCGAGGACCGCTACGAGAACGCGATGATCGAGCTCGTGAAGTCGAAGGAGACCGGCAGGCCCGTCGCGGCGCCGGAGGCGCCGCGGCCGTCGAACGTCGTCAACCTCATGGACGCCCTGCGCAAGAGCATTGCGGCCGAGCCGCCCGCCGCGAGCAAGAAGGCGGCCTCGAAGACGAGCGCCGAGCGCGCCCCGAAAGCCGCCAAGAAGGCCCGCCCGGCAGGCCGCAAAGCCGGCTGAGACGTCGGTTCTCAGCCCAGCTCGAAGCTGGTGATGCCGTAGATCAGGTCCAGAGGCAGCGCCGGGGCGGCGCCGCGATACATCCGCGCGGTTTCGAACGCCGGGGTGAGGCCATAGCGGGCAGCGAGACCGAGAGCCGACTGGTTCGGCTCCGGCACATCGAGGAACACGAGGCCGCCGCCGGCGGTGCTCGCCAGCGCCCGGAACAGCATATCGGCATCGCCTTCGCTCGCGGCGAAAAGCGGCCCGACCTTGCGGCCGGTCCGGCCGTCGCGGATGACGCCGTAGCCTCGGACCCGACCGTTCTCGACGAGCGCCAGCGCCGAGCGCCGGTCCGGGCGCAGCCAGCACCGCAGGAAGCTCTCGCGCGCCGCCGGGAAGAACCGGCGGTCGAAAGCCAGCACCGCCGAAACGAGGCCATCGTCGATCGCGGCGAGCCGCGCGTCCGAAGGCGGCTCGACCCGCACATCGCCGCCGAAGCGGATGTTGCGGTGCGCCAGGACGAAGCCGGAGAGCGCGTAGTTCGCCTGTTGCGCGACGACGCCGTCGAGCCCGACGGTTCGGCCGTCGAGGCGCGCCATCCCGGCCTGCCACAGCCGAAGGCCGTAGCCGCGTCCCCGAAACGGCGGCCTGACGATGTAGAAGCCGAGGAATCCAAACGCCGCCGCGTAGCGGACGACCGAGATGCTGGCGACGGGCGCGCCGTCGCGGAACGCCATCAGGAAGCCCTCGGGATCGGCGGCATGGAAGCTTGCGGCGTCAGCGAGGCCCGGGTTCCATCCTTCCTCCGCCGCCCATTCGATGGCGAGGTCGAGCTCGACCGGCGTCATCGGCCGGATGTCGAGATCCGGCGGCATCAACGGCGGTCGGCGAGATGCTTGCGGAAGAACGCCAGCACGTCGGCGTTGAAAGATTTGTGGAACGCCGCGCGGTCGAAGCCCGGCGGATCGGCGCAGATGCGCGGAACCGCGGCCTGCTGACCTGCCGAGCAGGGCGGCATGAAAGCGAAATGAGCTGAGTTCGGCACGACCCGGAACTCGGTGCCGGGCGGCAAGCGTTCGGCCGCCGCCGCGACGGCCTCTTGCGTCACGCCGGCGCCGCCCTGCTCGGACGCCCAGAGCTGGATCGGGACGCTCACACCCTTGAGGTCGTCAGGCCCGAACAGGAAGGTCGGGGGATCGGCGAGGACCGCGGCCTTGATGCGCGGGTCGCGGGTCGGCGCACCCGCGGGGATTCCCTGGGTCCGGATGCGCTCGCAGGCAGGCCCGGGATTGGCGCTATCGGCACAGCGGGCCGCTATCCTGCGGAAGTTCGGCGCGCCGCCCACCGCGGCAAGCCCGGTATAGGCGCCGCGCGAGAAACCGAAGAAGCCGATGCGCTCGCGATCGATCCTTGCCGCGTCGGGCCAGACGCCGAGCATGAAATCGATCAGGCGCCGGATCGCTGCCGGGCGCTCGAGCCAGATGGCGAGCGCGTCGACGCGGCTCATGTCCGTGACGGTATCGCCCGGATGATCGATCGCCGCGACGACGAAGCCGGCGTCGGCGAGCGCCGCGGCGATATCGTGGTGGCCGCCGGACCATCCTCCCCGGCCATGCGAGATCACGACGAGAGGAAGGCGCTCGCCTTCGACCGGGCAGTCCTGCACGCCGGCGACCCGGAGCCGCCGCAACATCGTCTCTCCGGCGGCCTCGGCGCAGGGCGACCACACGGTGCCGTTCAGCGGCGGCCCTTGGGCATCGGCTGCTACCGCGAGAGCCTGGATGCCGGCGGCATGGGCGAGGTTCGCCGCGACGCAGAGGACTGCGATCGCAAGGGCATTCGACACGGCGCGGCCGAGATCGGCGCGACGCCGGCGGGCGACCTCACGTCGGGACATCACCGCCCCCTCAGGTGGCGGGCGATCTCGGTGTGGTCGGCCGACGGGCCGAGCGCCGCCGCGGCCTCGTCCCACAGGGCGGCGCAGCGCTCGGCGAGGCGCGCCTCGATCCCGATCGCAGCGGCAAGGCGTTCGGCGGTGCTGATGTCCTTCGCCATGAGGCCGAGCGAGAATCCGGAGGCGTAGCTCTCGGAGAGGACGAGCTGCTTGACCTTGGTCTCGGTCGAGTTGTTGCGGACGGTCGAGGCATTGAGCACGTCGGTCATCCCCGCCGGGTCGAGGCCGAAGGCTTCGCCGACGCGCAGCGCCTCGATCGCGGCGACGAAGCCGGCGCCCGAGACGTAGTTGTTGAGCGCCTTCATGGCGTGGCCGGAGCCGAGCGGGCCGGTGCGGAAGACGACCCTTCCCATCGGCGAAAGGACCGGCTCGACGGCATCGATCGCTGCCGCCTCGCCGCCCGCCATGATAGCGAGCGAGCCGTCGACCGCGCGCTTGACGCCGCCCGAGACCGGCGCGTCGATGAGACGAATGGCGGCAGCCGCGAGCTCCGCGCCGAGGGCGCGCGTGCCGACCGGATCGGACGAGCTCATGTCGACGACGATCGCGCCCGGCGCGAGGTGTGGGCGCATCGCCGCCACGACGGCGGCGACGGCCTGGCCGTCCGGGAGCATGGTGATGACGACCGGCATGCCGGCCACCGCCGCCGCGACATCCGCGACGCTCGTCCTGCCTACGATCGCGGCGAAGCGCTCGCGTGCCGCCGGCGCCGCGTCGCAGCCCGTCACCTTGTATCCGGCCTCGACGAGGCGCGCCGCCATCGGCGCGCCCATGTTGCCGAGGCCAATGAAGGCGAGCGCGGCGGGCGGCCGGACCGGCGGCGTCATGCGCCCTCCCCGTCCATCTCCTTGAACGCCTCGCGGGCGACGCGGAAGCTGTCGATCGCCGCCGGCACGCCGCAATAGACGGCGGCCTGCAGGAACACTTCGGCGATCTCCGCCTTCGAGACGCCGTTGCGGATCGCGCCCTTGACGTGGAGCTTGAGCTCGTGCGGGCGGTTCAGCGCCGTGATCATGGCGAGGTTGAGGAAGCTGCGGGTGCGGCGGTCGAGGCCCGGCCGGCCCCAGATCTTGCCCCAGCAATATTCGGTGACGAGCTCCTGCATGGGGCGGTTGAAATCGTCGGCGGCGGCGATCGCGCCGTCGACGTAGTCGCGGCCGAGCACCGCGCGGCGGATCTCCAGGCCCGTCTCGAACAGATCATCGCTCATGAGACACGTTCTCCTAAGATAGCGTCCGGGGCGGCAGCTTAGGCTGCCCGGCGCGAGACGCCAGCCGCGTTTGCGCCCCGCAGGGAGCGCGAGCTATGGTCCCGGCGCTTTGAGCAAGAGAGCCGACATGCGCAAGACGGCGGCCGCAGCGGCGAGCGAGGCCGACCAGAGCTTCCTGACGCTGCACGAGATCGTCAAGGCGGCCTACCAAAAAGCCGACCGCAACATCTGGGACTATATCGTCGGCGGCACCGAGACCGAGACGACGGTGAGGCGCAACCGGCTCGCCATCGACCGCATCGCGTTCCGCCCGCGCGTGCTCCGCGACGTCTCGAAGCTCGACGCCTCCGGCCGCTTCTTCGACCGCCCGATCAGGCTGCCGGTGGTGCTCGCGCCCGTCGGCGGCCTCGAGTCGATCGGGCACGAGGGCGAGGTCCAGGTGGCGCGGGCGGCGTCGCGCTTCGGGGTGCCGTTCTTCCTGAGCTCGGTCACCAAAATCCCGCTCGAGACGGTCGCGGCAGCGGCGAGCGGCCCGAAGGTCTTCCAGCTCTACGTGCGCGGCGACGACGCCTTCGTCGACGACCATGTCCGGCGCGCGCGCGACGCCGGCTACGACGCCTTTTGCCTGACCGTCGATACGGCGATCTACAGCCGCCGCGAGCGCGATATCGCCAAGCGCTTCGCCAAGCCCTGGCGCGAGCGCGCCGGCGGCATGGAATTCCAGGCGGCGCTCAACTGGAATCACGTCAAGCGCTTCAGGGACAGGCACGACGTGCCGCTGATCCTGAAAGGGATCGCCACCGCCGAGGACGCGGCGCTTGCCTGCGAGCACGGCGTCACCGCCGTCTATGTCTCGAACCATGGCGGCCGGCAGCTCGATCATGGCCGCGGCGCGCTCGACTTCCTGCCGGAGATCGTCGCGGCGGTTGCCGGGCGGGCGAGGATCGTCGTCGACGGCGGCTTCTGTCGCGGCAGCGACATCGTCAAGGCGATCGCGCTCGGCGCCGATCTCGTCGGCATCGGGCGCCTCTACTGCTACGGGCTCGCGGCGGCAGGCGAGGACGGGGTCGCCAGGGTGCTGGAGCTCCTCGAGGCGGAGGTCTTCGCCTGCCTCGGCCTTCTCGGCGCCGCGAGCTTCTCCGAGCTCGACGGTTCCTATCTCTCGCCGGCGGAGCCGGTCGTGACGCCGCACGTCCTCAGCGCCTTCCCACTGATCGACATTCCGGGCGGCGACTATTGACCGCCGCGCCGCGTCAGAAGATCAGCCCGGGGCTCGTCGCCTCGTCGAGCGGCCAGATCGGCCGGTCGACCCTGGTGTAGGGGATCTTGCGGTAATCACGGGTGAGCGGGCCGCCGGACTCGATATAGATCACCTTCTTGGCGATCGGCCCGTACGCCCCCATGAAATGGTTCGTCGACTTCACCACCACGAGCCGCCGTGAGCGCGGATCGATGCCGAGATTGGTG
>JAJKJG010000091.1 GCA_021154065.1 Methylobacterium sp. | reverse complement strand
GCATGCGCGGTGGGCCAAAGTCCAGCGCACCGTCTTTCTGGGCGACTACGTCGGTTATGGGGCCGATCCGGGTTGGGTGGTCGAAACGGTGCGGTCCCATGTGGATGAGGGTGCGGTCGCGCTCCTCGGCAACCATGACGCGGCGGTGCTGGGCTCCGACGAAGCCATGAACGCCGACGCGCGCGCCGCCATCCGCTGGACCCGCGGTCAACTTGACGAGGATGCGCGCGCGTTCCTGGCCGGCTTGCCGCTTACGCATCGAGAGGGCGACCGCCTCTACGTCCACGCCAACGGCTGGGCGCCAGGCGCGTGGGACTACATCCTCGGGCCGGTCGAGGCCGAGCGCAGCCTGCGCCGGACGGACGCGCGCGTGACGCTTTGCGGCCATGTCCACGCGCCGGCCCTGTATTCGATGGCGCCGGGCAGGCCGGCCTGCGGTTACACGCCCATTCCCGGCGTCGCCGTGCCGCTGCTTCCGACCCGGCGCTGGCTCGCCGTCATCGGCGCGGTCGGTCAGCCGCGCGATGGCGATCCGGCGGCGGCTTATGGGCTTCTCGACGATGCCCGCCAGACCTTGACCACCGTCCGGGTTCCCTACGACATGGAGGCTGCGGCACGAAAGATTGCTGCCGCCGGCTTGCCGGCGCGCTTGGCCGCGCGGCTGGGCCTCGGGCGATAAGGCATGCCCCACTCCCTCGAACCGGGCCAGATCGTCGATGGCTTCCGCCTCGAAGAGCGGCTGCATCGGGGCGGCATGGCCGTGCTGTGGCGGGTCACGCATCCGGAGCGCGACCGCTGGCCGATGATCATGAAAATCCCGATCCTCGACTACGGCGAGGGGCCGGGCGCGATCGTGGGTTTCGAGGTCGAGCAGATGATTCTGCCGCGGCTGTCAGGTCCGCATGCGCCGACGTTCGTCGCGGCGGCGGGCTTCGACGCGCAGCCCTACATCGTGATGGAGCGAATCGCCGGCGCCTCGCTGCTGTCGGTGCTTGAAGAAACGCCGCTCGTGCCGCAGCGCGTTGCGGACATCGGCGCGAAGGTCGCCGCCGCGCTGCACGACATCCATCGCCAGCACGTCATTCACCACGACGTGAAGCCGAGCAACGTCATGGTCCGCGAGAGCGGCGAGGCCGTGCTGATCGACTTCGGCCTGTCGCGCCACGATCAACTGCCGGACCTCTTGCAGGAAGAGTTCCACCTGCCGCTCGGCACCGGCCCCTACATCTCGCCCGAGCAGGTCATGGGAGACCGCACCGACCCGCGCAGCGATCTTTTTGCGCTCGGCGTCATGCTTTACTTTTTCGCCACGGGGCAGCGGCCGTTCGGCACGCCCGCAGGACGCAGGGCGCTGCGGCGGCGCTTCTGGCGCGACCCCGCGCCCCCGCGCCGGCTCAACCCGGCCGTCCCGCCCTGGCTGCAGGAGTTGATCCTGCGCTGCCTGGAGGTCGATCCGGACCAGCGGCCCGCAACAGCCGGCCAACTCGCCTTCGACCTCGCTCACCCGGACCAGGTGCCGCTGACCGCGCGGGCCGAACGCACGGCGCAGGACGATTTCCTGACCGTCGCGCGGCGGCGCTTCCGGGCCGCTCGCGCCACGCCGCGGCCCCCGGCGCCGCGGCCCGTCTCCGGCCATCTGGCCGTCGCGCCGATCGTCATGGCGGCGGTCGACCTCGCGCCGGAAATGGAGGCGCTCGCCGATGCGCTCCGCCTGATCGTCCGGCGCATCCTCGCCGTCGAGACCAAGGCGCGGCTCGCCTGCGTCAACGTCCTGAAGACGCCCCGCATCGGGGTCGACTTCGGCGAAGACGAGCAGGGCCGCAACCTGCACGTTCAGCGTCTGGTCGAGCTGAAGCACTGGGCGCATGCGCTGAAGATCGCGCCCGAGCGCGTCACCTACACGGTGCTGGAGTCCCCGGACCCCGCGGCGGCGCTCCTGGACTACGCCCGCCATGCGCACGTCGACCACATCGTCATCGGCGCGCGCGGCGCCTCGGCGGTGCGCCGCTATCTCGGCAGCGTGTCGTCGCGCGTGGTGGCCGAGGCGCCTTGCAACGTCACGGTGGTGCGGGCCCGGGCGGAACCCGAAGACGTCGCCCCGGAGCCGGCCGGCGGACCCCCGTCACCCAGCCCCGGTTGACGCATTCTGCTTCATCGGCCGCGATCGTCTCGGGGAAGCGGCTTCCTCCACGGGCTGCCCAGACCCGTCGGTCTTGTCGGCGGCGCGCATGATCTCGTCGGCGACTTCGTCGATGCGTCGCCGCAATTCCGCGTTTTCGGCGCGAGCCTGTTCGCTGGCGCGCTTGGCCTCGTGGCGAAGGGCGTCGCGCTCCGCGAGGGTTTGCGCGACCTCCTCCGCCTTGGCCTCGCGATCCGCTTCGAGCGCCAAGATGCGTTGCTCCAACGCAAGCCCGCGCTCCTGCTCGCTCACGAGGCTTCTGGCGAGATCGGCCAGCCGTCGGCGCTCGGCCGCGAGTTCGTTGCGTCCCTCGGAAAGGGCCCGCTCAAGCTCGTTCGCTCGTGCGGTCTGGGCGGCGAGACGGGTTTCGAAATCCGAAATCGTGATGCGCTTGGTGTCGATGTCGTTGAGGCTCGCCGCAAGACGCCGCTCGAAATCGGCATGCTCCGTCCGCTGCCGTTCCAGCGCTCTCTCCGTGGCGGCGAGCGTCGTGTGCGTTTCGGCGAGCGTCGCCTCGGTGGAATCGCGCTCGCTGCGGGTCGCGTCGAGCGCATCGAGCGTGGTGCGGTGGGCCGCCTCCAGGGCGGCCAGGGTTTCTTGGACGCCCGCGAGAGTCCGCCGTGTTGCGGCCAGTTCCTCTTCGGTCGCGGCGAGACGTTGGCGGGTGTCGGCGAGGTCCCCTTCGAGCCCGGCGACGCGCGCGTCACGCTCCGCGACATCGGTTTCGAGCGCCTGGATCCGCACGGCGCGCCGGCCGAGCTCCTCCATGCTCTGCTGCTTGACCGCAAGCCCCTCCTCGGCCTTGCGCTCCAGCCGGCGCTGCAGCACGGCGAACTCGGCTCGCAGGTGGTCCTTTTCGACCGTCAACTCGCTGATCGAGAGCGGGAACTGAGCCTCGACCCGACGGCGGGCCAAGCGCTCGGCCCGCGCGTTGAGGGCCGGAAAAAACAGGAGCGCGATCAGGGCCGCGGCGAGGAACCCGAGCGCGGAAAACATGATGGACTCGATCACGCGGGCTGAAACTCCGGTGGTTGCCAATGGGCCGCACCCTGCCACGCGACCGCCCGGCTTTCCAGCGCGTTCTCCCGTCCCGTGCGGACCCGCGTCGGTTTTGGCCGTTTTTGAATGGAGCGGGTCAGGGCCCGCGATCTCGGTCTTTGGGCGTCAGAAGGGGTTCCAGGTTGGTTCGGGGGTGAACTTGAGGTAGCCGACGTTGACGCCGAGCCGGGCCCCGAGCCCGGAGCGGATGGGCACGACCACCATCTCGTCCTTGGCGGCCGCCGTCAGGCCGAAGCCGCCCACCAGATAGGCCGCGCCGTTGAGGCCGACGAAGCGGGTGTAGAGCGCCTCGACCGCGGGCAGGTTGTAGACCAGCATCATGGTGCGCGCCCCGTCCCCGCCGACGTCGAAGCCGAGCGAGGGGCCTTGCCAGAACACGCGCCGTTGGCCGGCGTTGCGGGTGTAGAGCGTGCCCTCGCCGTAGCGCAGGCCGCCGATGAGGGCGCCGGAGGCCTCCTCGCCCAGGATGTAGCCGTTGGGCTCGCCCCAGCGCTTGACGGCTTCCTGGACCGTAAGGGCCAGGCCGCGCGACACCGAGCCGAACAGGCGATGGCCGGAGTCGACCAGTTCGGCGGCGCTGAAGGCGCCCTCGTCGGGGCCGGCCCCCTGCGCCCGCGCCGCAGGCGGGACCAGGCCGAGCGCAAGCGCCACCGCAAACACCAGAACAGCCTGAAACAGACGCATGGATGGTCTCCTGCGGCGCTGAAAGGTACGAGGCGGTTCGGCCCGGCCCGATCGCCGGTTCCAAAAACCTTCTGCGCCGAAACGGGGCGAGCCTTCGCTCGCGTGGGCATCGTGCACGAATAGAGCTAACAATGTCTCAAAAATGGCGAAGCGTGCGCCGGCCGAAGCCGGCCGGGACGCGGTTAGCCCCGGACAGGCGCGACCGGCAGGCTCAGGCGCCGCGCGAGCGCGGGGTCGCCGATCGCGGCGAACGCGCCGTTGCGGTAGCCGTGCGCCTGACGGCCGTAGGTCATGGGCGCGCCGCCCGCGGCGATGACGCATCCGCCGGCGCACGACAGGATGTGGTCGCCAGCCGCGGTGTCCCACTCCATAGTCGGTCCGCAGCGGACGTAGACGTCCGCCTCGCCCGACGCGATGAGGCAAAACTTCAACGCCGAGGACGCGGTCCGGCGCGTGCGGATCGAGAGGGTCGCGAGGCAGGCCTCGGTCGCATCGTCGTTGTGGCGGCGGCTTACCAGCGCGACGAGTCCGTCCGGGGGAGCCGGACGAACCCGGATCGAGCGCCAGGCGATCTCGCCGCCCTCGGCCGGCCAATCGCCCGCCATCGCTGTCGCGCCGGCGGCCCAAATGCGTCCCGGCACCGGCGCTGCCACCACGGCCGCCACGGGACGGCTCCCGGCGACCAGGGCGATGTTGACCGTGTACTCGCCGGTGCCGTGCAGAAAATCGCGCGTGCCGTCGAGGGGGTCGACGAGAAAGAAGGCGTCGCCGGGCGCGGCGTCGTTCGCCGTCTCCTCGGCCACCACCGGCACGCCGGGCCAAAGGCGGGACAGCCGCGCGATGATGAGCTTTTCCGCCGCGAGGTCGGCGGCGGTGGTCGGCGAGCCGTCGTCCTTGATGCGGGGCTCCCCGCGGTCGGCCTCCATGCTGCGCAGAAGGCGGCCGGTCTCGGCCGCAACATCGGCAAGCCGCCATGCGACAGCATCCGGATCGTGATCGCCAAGCCACATGATCGAACCATGCCCTCTCGGATCGGCGATGTCGACCGTTCATCGCCTTTTCAAGCGGCGCAAGGCCGGTTAACGAAGCGTCGCTTCCGGATGCTGTTTCGGCGCGGCGCTCCGCCGGCCGGCGCGGATGCTCCGGCGAACGCCGGCGCTTTTGCTTCCTCGCCTTGGGGTTTTTCATGGCCACGGTCACGCTCGACTCCCTCGACCTAGCGGCGCTCCTGTGCTCCCGCGTGTGTCACGACGTCATCTCGCCTGTTGGAGCGATCGTGAACGGCCTGGAGGTTCTGGAGGATGAGAACGACCCTTCGATGCGCGACTTCGCGCTCGACCTCATCCGCAAAAGCTCTCGTCAGGCCTCGGCCCGGCTGCAATTCGCCCGGCTCGCCTTCGGGGCAGCCGGTTCGGCCGGTGCCTCGATCGACCTCGGCGACGCCGAGCAGGTCGCCCGCGGCATGTTCCAGGATGACAAGATCACGCTGACGTGGTCGGCTCCCCGTGCGCTCCTGCCCAAGAACAAAGTGAAGCTTTTGCTCAACCTGCTCGTCACAGCCATGAGCGCGATCCCGCGCGGCGGAGCGATCGACGTCGCCGTGACCGGGGCCGCCGGCATGGGCGACGCCCCGACGGTCGCCTTCGCCTTGAAGGCCAAGGGCATCAACGCCCGCATTCCGCCCCACGCGGAAGCCCTTCTCGCGGGGGCGCCCGAGAGCGGGACGGTGGACGCCCACGGCGTCCAGACCTATTATGCGGGTCTCGTGGCGCGGGCCGCCGGCATGAGCGTTTCGCTGTCGCTCGACGGCGACGAGGTGACGATCCGGGCCGCCTCGGATCAAGACCTGTAAACGCAGGCCGGGCCGCGGCTTTTCGGGCCGCCTCGCAACCGTTCATCAACGCATTGGCGCCACACTCCGGCCCGCGCGCTCCCGCGCGGCGAGAGCTTTTGACCCATGAAGCACTGTCTCGTTGTCGATGACTCGGCCGTGGTCCGAAAGGTGGCGCGCCGCATCCTCGAAGGTCTGTCCTTCCGGGTTTCCGAGGCCGAGGACGGCCGGCAGGGGATCCTCGCCTGCCAGGGCGGCATGCCGGACGCGGTCTTTCTCGACGGGACCATGCCGGTCATGGACGGCTACGAATTCCTGAAGGAACTGCGCCGGATGCCGGGTGGCGACGGCCCGAAGGTCGTGTTCTGCGCCACGGAGAACGAGGTCGCGCCGATCGCCCGGGCGATGCGCGCGGGCGCCGACGGTTACATGCTCAAGCCGTTCGATCGGGAAAGCGTGACGGCCAAGTTCCAGGACATCGGCCTCGTCTGAGCCGCCCCTCCCTGCGGCGGCCGCGGAATCTTCCAGCTCTTCTCCAAGATGCCCTGCTCACTGGGGCGCCCCTGGCCATGCTTGTCGCAAG
>JAJKJG010000090.1 GCA_021154065.1 Methylobacterium sp. | reverse complement strand
GCACGGTCGCGGTCCGGCACAGGCGGCGCACCTCCTCGAGCTTGTGCGAGATGTAGAGGATCGAGCGGCCCTCGCCGGCAAGCCGCTCGAGAGTCTCGAAGAGCCGCTCGGCCTCCTGGGGGGTGAGCACCGAGGTCGGCTCGTCGAGGACGATGAGCTTCGGATCCTGGAGCAGGCAGCGGACGATCTCGATCCGCTGCCGTTCGCCGGCCGAGAGGGTCCAGACCGCCCGATCCGGCTCGAGCCCGAGGCCGTAGCCGCGGCTGACCTCGTCGAGCCGCCGGCGCATCGCCTTGAGCGAGGCGGTGCCGGAGAGCGCGACGGCGATGTTCTCGGCAACGGTCAGCTGGTCGAAGAGCGAGAAGTGCTGGAACACCATGCCGATGCCGAGGCGGCGCGCCTCGACCGGCGAGGCGATGCGCACCGGCCGGCCCTCCCAGGCGATCTCGCCGGCGCTCGGCTCGATCACGCCGTAGAGGATCTTGACGAGGGTCGACTTGCCGGCGCCGTTCTCGCCGAGAAGCGCGTGGACCTCGCCGCGCCCGATCGCGAGATCGATGCCGTCGTTGGCGAGAAGCCCGCCGTAGCGCTTGGTGATGCCGCGGAGAGCGACGAGGGGGGCGCCGCCCCCGTCGGGTCCGGGGGTCACAGGATCACCGGACCTTCGACATCAGGTGACGCTTCGCCATCGTCGCGTCGCGCCGCGTCATCGTCGGCATCATCTCACGTCATCGTCGGCATCATTGTCGCATCACCCCGGCATCATGTTCCCATCATCGTCCCACGGATTCAGGGGTGCATGATGGTGGCGCCGGTGGTCTCGCGACCCTCGAGCGCCCGGTGGACGGCCTCGGCCTCGCTGAGCTTGCGGCGCGAGTGGATCGGGATCTTCACCGCGCCGCGGCCGACGACGTCGAAGAGGTCCTTGGCGATCTCGTCGAGCGTCTCGCGCTTCGCCATGTGGGTCATGAGCGTCGGCCGGGTGACGTAGAGCGAGCCCTTCTGGGCCAGGACGCCGAGGTTGAAGGCCTCGATCGGCCCCGAGGCCGAGCCGAAACTCACGAGCACGCCGAAGGGTTTAAGCGAATCGAGCGAGCCCTGGAAGGTGGCCTCGCCGACGCCGTCATAGACCACCGGCACGCCCTCGCCCCCGGTGATCTCCCTGACGCGCTTTGCGACGTCCTCCTCGCGGTACAGGATCACATGATCGCAGCCGTTCTTCTTCGCGAGCTCCGCCTTCTCCTTCGAGCCGACGGTGCCGATCACGGTGGCGCCGAGGTGCTTTGCCCATTGCGTCGCGATGAGCCCGACGCCCCCCGCGGCGGCATGGAAGAGGATCGTGTCGCCGGGCTTCACCGCGAAGGTCCGGCGCAGGAGGTACTGCACCGTCATGCCCTTCAGCATCATCGCGGCGGCGGTGTCATAATCGACGGAATCAGGCAGCTTGACCACGAGCTTGACGTCGGCGAGCCGCTCCTCGGCGTAGTTGCCGAGGGTGATGACGTAGGCGACCCGGTCGCCGGGCTTGAAGCCCGCGACGCCCTCGCCGACCTCGACGACCTCGCCGGCCGCCTCGTTGCCGAGGACGAAAGGCAGGCTCGGGGCGGGGTATTGGCCGGTGCGGAAATAGGTATCGATGTAGTTCACGCCGATGGCGTGATGCCGGACGCGCAGCTGGCCGGGACCGGGCCTGCCGACCTCCACGTCCTCGTATCTAAGGACCTCGGGACCGCCGTAGTTGTGAACCCGCACCGCTTTCGTCATTGCTCTCTCCGATCGATCGGCACGATCATAGGTAGTCAGCCCGACGCTCGGCAATGGCCGCGCCGCGATTTGTGCTATGCGCGGCCGCGCCTATCGGGATGCCGCCGGTGAATGCTGATCGGATCTTCGACGTCGCCGTCGTCGGGGCCGGCGCGGTCGGCGCCGCGGCCGCGCTCGCGCTCGCGCGCGACGGCGTTTCGACCTGCCTCATCGGCCGCTCCGACATGCGGCCGGACGGGCGCACTGTCGCGCTTCTCGACGGCTCGATCCGCTTGCTCGAGGCGCTCGGCGTCTGGCCGGCGCTGCGCGACCAGGCGGCGCCGCTCGTCACGATGCGCATCATCGACGACAGCGGCAGCCTGTTCCGGCCGCCGCCGGTCGCATTCCAGGCGAGCGAGATCGGACTTGAGGCGTTCGGCTGGAACATCGAGAACACCGCCCTCGTCGCCGGCCTGATCGAGGCCGCCCGGGCCGAGCCCCATCTTCAACTAACCTCTGAGGATGCCGGGAAAACGACGCTCGGGGAGGATGTTGCGACAATCGCCTTGAGCGGCGGATCAGCCGTCGCGGCGCGCCTCGTCGTCGCGGCGGACGGGCGCAACTCGCGCCTGCGCGAGGCCGCCGGCATCGCGACCCGCTCCTGGAGCTATCCGCAATCGGCGCTCGCGACCCATCTCTCGCACGAGCGCGACCACCGCGACGCCTCGACCGAGTTCCACACCCGCTCCGGGCCATTCACGCTCGTGCCGATGGCGGGCCGGCGCTCGAGCCTCGTCTGGGTGACCAACCGCCATCATGCCGAGCGCCTGATGACGCTCGACGAGGTCGAGCTTAGCGTTACGATCGAGCGTCAGGCGCAGTCGATCCTCGGCAAGATGCACATGGACGGCCCGCGCGGTCTCGTGCCGATGAGCGGGCTCTCGGTCGACCGCTACGTCGCCGATCGCCTCGCGCTCGCCGGAGAAGCCGCGCATGTCTTCCCGCCGATCGGGGCGCAGGGCCTGAACCTCGGCCTTCGCGACGCCGCGGCGCTCCGCGACGCCGTCGTGGACGCCGACGCTGCCGGCGAGGACATCGGGAGCGCGGCGGCGCTCGGCCGCTATCAGCGCAGCCGCGACCTCGACGTGCGCCTCAGGACCGCGGCCGTCGACGGCCTCAACCGCACCCTCCTCTCCGACTTCCTGCCGACGGATTTCCTGCGCGGCCTCGGCCTCGTGACGCTCGGCGGGATCGGCCCCCTGCGCCGGATGGCGATGCGCGAGGGTGTCCTGCCCTCGGTCGGGGCGCCGCGGCTGATGCGCCGGGCGGGCGAGGACAAGAAAAATCCCGCCCCGGCGGAGCCGAGGCGGGACCGAACAGCCCGGGGACGACCGGTCAGTCGATGATCTGGACCACCCGGCGGCTCGACGGATCGACGAGCACCACGTCGTCGTTGTAGCGAAAATAGCGGTAGCTCTTCACCGTCGGGATCTCCGTCACCACGGTGTCGGGAACAGTCATCAGCTCCACGTCGGCCGGGATCGTCGCGCCGACGGTGACCTTCTCCTTGATCGTCTTGACCGGCGCGCCGGTGAAGCGCTGCTTGATCACGGTCCGCTTCTCGGGCGCGATCGTGATCGAGCCGGTGGCGGCCGGAGCCGTGGTCGTCGTGGTGGTGACCGACGTCTGTGCGACGGCCGGCGCCACCGCCAGCACGCCGAGCGCGGCCACGCCTGCGATAAGCGCGTGCTTCATGTCTTCCCTCCTGAAGCTCGAAGCCCCCCTCGCCGCCATAACGCGACGCGAGTGACAGGCGTTCCCACGTCGAACGCCGCACCCTCGGGAGGGTCAAGCCGCAAACCGGCTCATTTGGCAGCGGCCGTCACGCTCTCCGTCCCGATCGGCGGAACCGATCGTCGCTCGGGGAGCGGGCGCCGCAGATCGGCCGCGATCGGCACGGCGACAGCCGGCATCACCTGCCCGTCCCCGCCGACGGCTCGGGCCGCGAACAGCCCGCGATCGCGGAACTGCGGATCGGCGACCGCCTCCTCGAGCGAGCTGAGGATCGTCGCGCAGCAGTCGAGCGGCTCGAGGATTTGGCGCCACGCGTCCGCCGTCTTCCGGCGCACGAGGGCGATGATCGCGGCGCGGGTGGCGCCGGGATCGGGGCGGTCGTCGCGCAACCGCTCGGGCAAGCCGATGCCGTGGCAGAAGGCGGCCCAGAACTTCGGCTCGAGCGCCCCGACGGCGAGGAACTTGTCGTCCGCCGTGACGTAGAGCGCGTAGCGCGGCGAGCCGCCGGCCAGCATGTTCTCCTGTGATCCCGGGAAGCGCCCGGTCGCGAAGCCTTCCGCGAGCGCGAGCCAAGCGAAGGTGAACATGGCGTCGGTCATCGCGATGTCGATGCGGCAGCCCTGGCCGGTGAGGTCGCGCCGGCGCAGCGCCAGGAGGATGTTGATCACGGCGGGAAACGATCCGCCGGCGATGTCGGCGACGAGCGCCGGCGGGACGCTCGGCGATCCTGTGGTCCCAGGAGACAAGGACAACAGGCCGGTGCGGGCCTGGTAGTTGATGTCGTGCCCCGCCTCCTGCGACCGCGATCCCTCCTGGCCGTAGCCCGAGATCGAGCAATAGACCACGCGAGGGTTGATCGCCCGGACAGCGTCGTAGCCGAGCCCAATCCGCGCCATGACGCCGGGGCGGAACTGCTCGACGAGCACGTCGGCGCGCGCGATCAGCGGCCTGAGCTTCGCACGTCCCTCGGCAGTCTTCAGATCGGCGACGATGCTGGTCTTGCCGGCGTTCAGCATCGCGAAGGCGGCGGAGCCGGTGCCAAGCCGCGGCGGGAATGCGCGCATGTCCTCCCCGCCCGGGCGCTCGACCTTGATCACGTCGGCACCGGCCTCGGCCAGCATGAAGGTCGCGAGCGGACCCGGCAGCAGGGTCGAGAAATCGAGGATGGTGATGCCGTCGAGGGGGAGCGTCATTGTCGCGGGTCAGCCGGGGAAGAGGTCGGGCGTCATCCTGCCCGTCTTGATGAACCAGAGGAAGGCGGTGAGCGTCGCCATCGAGACGAGGGTGCCGGCAAGGACGCAGGCCGAGGCGCGCTCGACGCCGATCTCGTATTGCGTGGCGATGACGAAGATGTTGAGCGCCGGCGGCAGCGCCGCCATGACGATCGCGGCAAACGTCCAGGTCGGGTCGAAATCGCCGAGCGCCGAGAGCAGCACCCAGACGAGGAGCGGGTGCAGGACGAGCTTGATCGTGACGAGCGCCGGCACCTCGCCGGGCATGCGCAGGATCGGCCTGAGCGCCACGGTGAGGCCGAGGAGGAAGAGCGCGCATGGGGCGGCGGCCTGCGACAGCCAGGTGACGATCTTGTCGATCGCGGCGGGCGGCTCGAACCGCAGATAGGCAGCGACGACGCCGACCACGGTCGCGATATTGAACGGGTGGGTCGCGACCTTCCAGGCGACGTCGCGGCCGGTCGCGGCAAGCGAGCGCTTCTCGGCGCCGGCGATCGCCATCAGGAACGGCACGAGCGAGAACAGGAGCAGGTTGTCGAAGACGAAGATCAGCACGACGGGCGCGCTGGCGCCGGGTCCGAGCGCCGACAGCACCAGCGGCGGGCCCATGTAGCCGATGTTCGAGTAGGAGCCGGCGACGCCCTGCATGACGCCCTGCGGCATGTCCCAGCGGGTGTGCCACATGCCGACGGCGAAGGAGAGCGCGAAGGCGCAGTAGGTGGTCAGCGTCGTCGCCACGACGAAGGGCCAATTCGCCAGCTGCTCCAGCGGCTTGTCGGCGATGAGCTTGTAGAACAGGCAGGGCAGCGAGACGTAGATGAGGAAGAACTGCATCCAGGCGAGCCCGCCCTCGGGGCGGCGCACGAGCTTGGCGCAGAGGAAGCCGAGGCCGATCAGCCCGAAGAACGGCGCCAGGAGGTTGAGGAGCCCGACGAGGTCGGACATGGAGGCTCCGGAGGGCCGGCGCGACCGCTCCAGCCTGGGTTGCGGGGTTTTCGCAGGGTTTCCGGGCCGGGGCAACGGCGTCCGCGGCGAGTTCCGAGGGAATGTTTCACGTGAAACATTTTCCTATGACGCGCGAAAAGTCCGACGATCATGCGGAAATGACCGACGATGATGCGCGTCAACCCGACGATGATGCGCAACATCCGGATCGCGGTCAGCGCGTCATGCTCCGGCAAGGAAGCTCCACGGAACAGCGGGCCGGCTTGCCGGCTCGCACTGGACGGGAGCCGAGGCTTCGCCGTAAGCACCGGCACGCCCGCGCCCCCGAGACCCGTATGATCAAGCTTCCGCGCCGCTTCTTCCAGCCGCTCGCCGCCGGCGCGCCGGCGCCCTATCGCGAGCTGCCGGTGCGGCTTGAGCGGATGATCCATTTCGTGCCGCCGCACAACGACAAGCTCCGCGCCAAGATCCCGGAGCTGATCCCGCAGGTCGACGTGCTCCTCGGCAACCTCGAGGACGCGATCCCGGCCGACGCCAAGCTCGCGGCGCGGCGCGGCTTCATCGCGCTCGCGAAGGCGAACGCGTTCGGCGGCACCGGGCTGTGGACACGCATCAACGCGCTGAACAGCCCCTGGGCGCTCGACGACCTCGTCGAGATCGTCGCCGAGGTCGGCGCGAAGCTCGACGTCGTCATGCTGCCGAAGGTCGAGGGGCCGTGGGACATCCACTACATCGACCAGCTGCTGGCGCAGCTCGAGGCCCGGCACGGGGTCGAGAAGCCGATCCTCGTGCATGCCATCCTGGAGACCGCCGAGGGCGTCAAGAACGTCGACGCCATCGCCGCCGCCTCGCCGCGCATGCACGGCATGAGCCTCGGGCCGGCGGATCTTGCCGCCTCGCGCGGCATGAAGACGACGCGCGTCGGCGGCGGCCATCCCGAGTACAGGATCGTCGCCGACCCGGCGCCGGGCGGGGCCGAGCGGGCGTCGGCCCAGCAGGACCTCTGGCACTACACCATCGCCCGCATGGTCGACGCCTGCCTGGCGAACGGCATCAAGGCGTTCTACGGCCCGTTCGGCGACTTCTCCGACCCGCTTGCCTGCGAGGTCCAGTTCCGCAACGCCTTCCTCATGGGCTGCGCCGGCGCCTGGTCGCTGCACCCCTCGCAGATCACCATCGCCAAGAAGGTTTTCGCGCCCGACCCGGCCGAGGTCGCCTTCGCGCGGAAGATCCTCGCCGCCATGCCGGACGGCACCGGCGCCGTCATGATCGACGGCAAGATGCAGGACGACGCCACCTGGAAGCAGGCCAAGGTCATCGTCGACCTCGCCGAGCAGATCACGGGGAGGGACCCGGAGCTGGCGAAGGCTTATGGGCTTTGATGATCGAGCTTTTGGGCATGTGTTTAGACCGCAAAGCGCGGGTGCGCCGGACAACGCCGCCACCTGAAAGCGTCGTTGCAGGCTGGTACGAGAACGCCAGCCTACTCGATAGCTACAGCATCGATTTGAG
>JAJKJG010000089.1 GCA_021154065.1 Methylobacterium sp. | reverse complement strand
TCCCGCCCGCCACCGCGCCAAGCATCATGCCTGAGTCGGCCGGACGAGAGTTACAAGGGGGACCATGCGAAGCATGGTGGAGGGGGCAATCCCACGCGCCGGACTTGGGAAGAGACGACCCCACGCACCGCGCCTGGGACGCCCCCTCCACCATGCTTCGCATGGTCCCCGCTCCCCCGCTTCGCGGGTGAGGAATGACCTCAAGCCGTCTTCGACACGCCCCAGAAGAACGGCAGCGGGCCTTTGCCGACGCCGGAGACGTTCTTGCGCCACGCCTGGTAGGTGAGGAAGAAGCCGGTCGGCGCGTAGACGACGTTGTCGAGCGCCGCCTTGTTGAGGCGGCGGGCGGCGGCCTTTTCCTCCTCGAGGTTCTTGGCGTCGAACCAGGCGGTCACCTCCTTCTCGACGTCCGGGACGTTCGGCCAGCCGAACCAGGCGCCGTCGCCGTTGGCCCGGATCGCGATGTAGACCGCCGGGTTGATGCAGTCGGAACCCGCGTGCCAGGAGTGGAACATCGCCCAGCCGCCTTGGCCGGGCGGCGACTTCTGCGCCCGGCGCTGGCCGGTCGTGCCCCAGTCGGTCGCGACGAAATCGACGTTCATGCCGATCCGCTTCAGGAGCTCGGCCGTGACGTCGCCCTGGCCCTTGGTGATCGGCTGGTCCTGGGCCACGACGCAGGTCACCGGCTGGTTGGTGTAGCCGCTCTCGGCGAGGAGCTTCTTGGCCGCGGCGATGTCGCGCTTGCCCTTGAGGATGTCGCCGCCCTCCTCGTTGTAGAGCGGCGTGCCGGGCGTGAAATATCCGGGCAGCGGCTTCCACAGGCTGTTGTCGTCGCCGACGAGGGCCCGCATGTACTCCTCCTGGTCGAGCGCCATGAGGACCGCGCGGCGGGCCCGCACGTCGTTGAACGGCGGGTGCAGGTGGTTCATGCGGAAGGTGCCGATATTGCCGAGCGGATCGGCGATATCGACCGCGACGTTGCGGTTCTTCCGCAGCACCGGCACGAGGTCGGAGATCGGGTTCTCCCACCAATCCACCTCGCCGTTCTGCAGCGCCGCCGAGGCCGTTCCGGGATCGGGCATGATGATCCACTCGATGCGGTCGACCATCATCTTCTTGCCGCCGGCGAGCCACGACGCCGGCTCCTCGCGCGGCACGTAGTCGGCGAACTTCTCGAACACCGCCTTTGCGCCCGGAACCCATTCGCCCTTGGCGAACTTCATCGGTCCCGAGCCGACATACTCGTCGATCTGCTTGAACGGGTCGGTCTTGGCGAGGCGCTCCGGCATGATGAACGCCATCGGCGTCGAGTTCTTGGCAAGCGCGAGCTGCATCTTGGGATAGGGCTTCGCGAGCACCCAGCGGAAGGTGCGGTCGTCGACCGCGGTGAGCTCCTTGTGGATCGCCTTGAGCATGAGGCCGAGCGGATCGCGCGCCGACCAGCGCGTCAGGCTCGCGACCACGTCCTTGGCGCTCACCGGCTCGCCGTCGTGGAATTTGAGGCCGGAACGGAGCTTGAATGTCCAGGTCAGCCCGTCGTCGGAGGTCTCCTCCGATTCGACCATCTGGCGCTGCGGCTGCAGCTTGTCGTCGAAGCCGTAGAGCGTGTCCCAGACGAGCGCCGCGGCGTTGCGGACGACGTATTGGGTACCCCAGATCGGGTCGAAATTGGCAAGGTTCGCCTGCGGCACGAAGCGCAGCGTCCGCGCCGCGGCGCCCTGCGCGATGGCCGGCGCCGGAAAGCCGCGGCTGCCCGCGACGACGCCCGCCGCGCCCATGCCCTTCAGAAGAGTCCTGCGATCCATTTCGTCGTCTCCCGTTTTTTCGCGACGCCTCGTCGGCGGCCAGTCTGCCCAACTCTTCGGCGCTTTGCGAGAGGGGATGTGGAGCGATGCGCCGCAGCCAGTGGCTCAGGGCGGCCTACCAGCACGGCTCATGCCATCCGCCCGCCGGGAGCTTGCAACAGCCGCCGCGGCGGGGGAAGCTGACAGCGGGCGCCGGCGGGGGGGCCAAATGGATCCGGCCGATCTCGGCGCGACGGAGCTGACGGCGCTCTTCGCCAAGGGTTTGCTCTCGCCGCTCGAGGCGCTCGACGCCGCCGAGGCGCGCATCCGGCGGCTGAACCCTGTGCTGAATGCCATCGTGACGATCGATCCGGAGGGCGCCCGCTCGGCGGCGCGGGCCAGCACGGCGGGCTGGGTGAAGCGCGCGCCGCTGAGCCCGCTCGACGGCGTACCGGTCACGATCAAGGACAACCTGCTCGTCCGGGGGCTGCGCGCGACCTGGGGCTCGCGGCTCTACGCCGACTTCCTTCCGGACATCGACGAGTTACCGGTGGCGCGGCTGCGCGGCGCCGGCGCCGTCATCCTCGGCAAGACCAATGTCCCCGAGCTGACCCTGCAGGGCTACACCGACAACCCGCTCTTCGGCCCGACGCGCAACCCCTGGGACCCGGCGCTGACGCCCGGCGGATCGAGCGGCGGCGCCGTCGCCTCGGTCGCGAGCGGCATGGCGGCGCTGGCGCTCGCCACCGACGGCGGCGGTTCGATCCGGCGGCCCGCCTCCCACGCCGGCCTGTTCGGGCTGAAGCCGACCGTCGGGCGGGTGGCGCGCGCCGACGGGTTTCCCGCGATCCTCCACGATTTCGAGGTCGCGGGCCCGATCGCGAGGACCGTCCGCGACATCGATGTCGCGATGGCGGTGCTCGCTGGACCCGACCCGCGCGACCCCGCCTCCGTCGGCTGGGCGGCTTGGCGCGGCGGGTTCGCCGGGCCGGCGGCGCCGCTGCGCATTCTCCATATTCCGGCGTTCGAGGACGCGCCGGTCGATCGCGAGATCGCGCTGAGCGTCGCCGAGGCGGTCCGAGCGATCGAGGCCTTGGGTCATCGCGTCGAACCCGGCACGCTGCCTTTCGGGCTCGCCGACATGGCGCGCATCTTCACCGTCGTGTCGCAGGCCGGCGCCGCCTGGCTGTTGCGACGAACCGGACAGGCGGCAGAGCAGCTGACGCCGGCGATTCGCGGCCTCGCCGAGAACGGCGCTGCCGGGAGCGCCGCCGATTACGTCGAGGCGCTGGCGCTGGCCGACGAGCTCAAGCGCGCCCTGGCGGCGGTTTTCGAGCGCTACGACGTCATCGTCACGCCGGCGGCGGCGGCTCTGCCCTGGCCCGCCGCGCGCAGCCATCCGGAGGAGATCGACGGCAAGCCGGTCGGGCCGCGCGGGCACGCGGTGTTCACGGCCTTCGCCAACATCTCGGGATGTCCGGGGCTTGCGGTGCCCTGCGCCCTCTCGGGCTCAGGCCTGCCGATCGGCATGCAGATGGTCGGCCGGCGGGGTGACGACGAATTGCTGCTATGGCTTGCCGGCCGCTACGTCGAACTCCGCCCGGACTGCATCCGCCGGCCCCCGCTCGCCGCCACCGCATGAGGTTCTTCCGATGCCGCTAGACGATGACGACATCGCCCGCGCCGCGGAGCGTCTCGACGGCGCACGCCGCTCCGGGCACCTCGCCGAGGTGCCGGATTTCCGGCTCGAAAGCGCCGGCGACGCTTATCGGGTCCAGGACGCGGTCGCGGCCCGGCATGGGCCGGCCATGGGCTGGAAGGTCGGCGCGAAGAGCCGCGAGGCGACGCCGAACTGCGCGCCGCTGCTCGTCGGCGCGCTGGAACGGCCCGCCCGGCGCCATCAGCGTCGCGTCCAGGGGCCGGTCGGCGTCGAGGTCGAGATCGCCTTCGTGCTCGGCCGCGCCTTCCCGGCCGCGGCGCAGACGCCCGAGCGGACGGAGATCCTCGACGCGATCGCCTCCTGCCATGTCGCGATCGAGCTTTGCGCGATGCGCTGGCGCGCCGACCCCGATCTGATCGATCCGTTGTGGAAGCTCGCCGACAACCAGATGAACGAGAGCCTGCTGCTCGGCCCCGAGATCCCCGACTGGCAGAGCGCCGACCTTGGCACGCTCGAAGCGAGGCTTGCGGTCGACGTGGCGATCGTCGACACGCCGCGCCGGCCGGCCGACGATGATCTCCTCGGGCTCCTCGTCTGGCTCGTCCGGCATTGCGTCGTCGGGCGCGGCGGCCTTCCGGCGCAATCCGCAATCACGACCGGCTCCTGGACCGGAATGCACTTCGTCACGGCGCCGGCGGACCTCGCCGGCTCGATCGGCAGCTTTCCCCCGATCGAGGTCGCGATCCGCAGCTGAGCGGGGGCCCGCGCGCCTCACGCCGCCGCGGCCGGCTTCTCGATGCTGCCGCCGAGGAACAGCTGCCCGATGCGCGGGTCGCGCAGGATGTTCGGCGCCGTGTCGACGATGCGCGTCTGACCGAGCTCGAGGACGATGCCGTAGTCGGACATCTCGAGCGCCGAGCGGGCATTCTGCTCGATCATCAGGATCGACACGCCCTTGTCGCGCTGCTCCCTCAGGATGCCGAACGTCTCCTCGACCATCATGGGCGACAGGCCGATCGACGGCTCGTCGACGAGGATCAGCTTCGGATCGAGCAAGAGCCCGCGGACGATCTCGAGCTGCTTCTGCTCGCCTCCCGAAAGGGTCCCGGCCTGACGGTCGGCCTTGCGCCGCAGCACCGGAAAGCGGTCGAGCGCCGCCTCGATGCGGGCCGGCAGGTCGCGGATTTCGGCGCCGGCGGCGACGCCGCCGAGCTCGACATTGGCGCGCACCGAGAGCTCGGAAAAGATGTTGCGTCCCTGCGGCACGTAGCAGATGCCGGCCGCGAGCAGCCGGCGCGGCGACCAGTTCGTCACGTCCCGACCGTCGAATTGGACGGTCCCGCTGCGGGCCGGGAGAAGCCCGAAAACCGTCTTGAACACCGTCGATTTGCCGGCGCCGTTCGGGCCGATCACTGTGGTGATGGCGCCCCGGCTGACCGCGAAGGTCGTGCCGTTGAGGATCGTCATCTTGCCGTAGCCGGCCGTGACGCCGTCGAGCGCGAGGATCGGGCTAGTGTCCAAGATAGGCCTCGATGACCTTCGGATCGTTGCGGACCGCCTCCGGTGGTCCTTCGGCCAGCACCTTGCCCTCCGCGAGCACGAGGACGCGGGTGCAGAGCGACATCACGAACTCCATGTTGTGCTCGATCACCACCAGGGTGGCGCCCTGCTCGGCGTTGATGGCCTGGAGCCGCTCCTTCAGGCTCGCCAGCATGGTGAGGTTCACGCCGCCCGCCGGCTCGTCGAGAAGGACAAGCCGCGGCCCGGCCATGAAGGCCATGGCGGCATCGAGGAGCTTCTGCTGGCCATAGGAGAGACCGCCGGCCTTCTCGTCGGCCAGATGGGACAGCTTGAAGAATCCGATCATCCGGTCGGCAGCCTCGGTCAGGCCGGCGTCCGGCGGGCCGAAAAGGCGCGTTGCCATCGAGCCTCGATGCTCCTGGCCGGCGAGGATGAGGTTCTCGCGCACCGAGAGCTGGGGAAAGACCTGCAGCAGCTGGAAGGTGCGGCTGATGCCGAGCCGGTTGAGGTCGCTCGGGCGCATGCCGGTGACCTCGCGGCCGTCGAGCCGCACCGCCCCGACGCTCGGCCGGAGCTGGCCGAGGATGCAATTGAAGAGCGTCGACTTGCCCGAGCCGTTCGGGCCGATGATGCCGAGGATCTCGCGCTCGCGCACCTCGAAGGAGACGCCGTCGACGGCGGCGATGCCGCCGAAATGCTTGCTGACGTTCGTGACCTGAAGGACCGTCGCCGCCATCACGCCGTCTCCTCGAGCGTCGGCGCGGCAGCCGCCCGGGCCGCCGACGCGGCGCGGGTTCGACGATCGGCGAGGAAGCGGTCGAGGATGCCGAGCAGCCCTTGCGGCGAATAGACGAGCAGCACCATGACGAGGAGCGCGTAGAGGATCAGGTAGAACCCTTGCGTGAAGCGCAGCCACTCCGGCAGCAGCACCGCGATCAGCGCGCCGAGGAACGGTCCGAAGAAGAAGCCGGCGCCGCCGACGATCACCATCATCAGGATGTCGAGCGAGAGCGCGAGCGTGAACGGCGTCGGGTCGACGAACTCGACGAGCGGCGCGTAGAGCACGCCGGAGACGCCGCCGAGCGTCGAGCCGATGGCGAACGCCATCAGCGTGTAGCGCCGCGTATCGATGCCGAGCGAGAGGGCGCGGATCGGGTTCTCGCGCAACGCCATGAAGGCGCGGCCCCATGGCGAGCGGATCAGCCACCAGGTGGCGAGCGACACGACGCCGAGCGACCCGAGGCACAGATAGTAGAACGAGAGCGGCGACGCGAACCAGGCCGGCCGGTTCATCATCAGGCCGTAGATGCCCTTCGTCAGCCATTCCTCGTTGCGGAACACCAGGAAGGCGAGGGTCGAGAAGGCGAGCGTCACGAAGGCGAGGTAGTGATGCTGGACCCGCAGCGCCGGATAGCCGAGCAGCCAGCCGATCGCGAAGCAGAGCACGATGGCGACCGGCAGGGTGGCGAGAAGCGGCCAGCCGGCGGAGGTCGTCAGGATCGCCGCCGTATAGGCGCCGATGCCGACGAACGCCCCTTGCGCGAGCGAGACCTGGCCGGCGTAGCCGAGCGTCAGGTTGAGGCCGATGGCGGCGATCGCCAGCACCGCCCAGCGGCTCAGGATGTAGAGGCCGTAGCGGTTCAGCGTCAGCGGGATCAGGACCAGCGCCGCCGCGACGGCGACGAGCGCGATCGCGGCGAAGAGGCGCGAGCGCCGCGCCGTCATACGGTGCGCTCCTCGGCGCGGCCGAACAGGCCCTGCGGCCGGAACAGGATGATGGCGATCAAGAGGAACAGCGGGATCGCGGCGCGGTACTGGGTCGAGACGTAGGTCGCGGCGAGATTGTCGACGACGCCGAGCAGGAGCCCGCCGGCGATCGCCCCGCGCACCTGGTTGAAGCCGCCGACGATCGCGGCGATGAACGCCGCCTGCCCAAGCACCTCGCCGGAGGAGAACTTGGCGAGATAGATCGGCGTGATCAGGAGCGATGCGAGGGCGACGAGGCCGGCATTGATGAGGAAGGTGTAGAGGATCATGCGGTCGACCGGGACGCCGAGGATGCGGGCGACGGTCGGGTTCTGCGCCGTCGCCTGCATCTGATGTCCGACCGATGTGCGCGTCAGGAGATATTGCAGCGCCAGCACGGCCGCGACCGCGACGCCAAGCGCGCCGACGTTCTGCAGCGATACAACGGCGCCGAGGATGTCGATGTTGGTGGCCGGCACGATCGAGGGGAAGGGCTGAGCCTCGGCGGTGAAGAACTCCTTCACGGCTTCGCGCATGAAGACCGACAAGGCCATCGTCGCAATGGCGAGCGGCAGCACGCCGTGGCGCAGCATCGGGTCGACGAGCAGGCGCTTGAAGCCCCAGCCGAGGAGCAGCATCGTGACGTTGAAGCCGATCAGCACCGCGGCCCAGAAAGGCAGGCCCATATTGGCGGCGGCCAGCATGAAGAAGGCCGGCAGCATGACGAACTCGCCTTGCGCGAAGTTGATCGTCTGCGAGGTCTGCCAGAGCAGGGTGAAGCCGATCGCGACGAGCGCGTAGATCGCGCCGGTCGCGAGCCCGGCGATCAGGATGTTGACGAGTGTCGCCATCGTGCTTCCCGCTCCGGCGCGGCCGCCGCCGCGAACGCCGGGGGCGCGGCGGCGATCAGCTGCCGAGCTTCGGCAGGACGGCCTTGACGACCTGCTTGCCGTCGACGACCTCGGTCATGAAGCTCTGGCGGTCGATGTCGCCGTTCTGGTCGTAGGTCGTCTCCATCAGGATGCCCGGCTCCTTGTCGGGGGTAATGGTCATGCCGTGCAGCGTCTTGGCGAACTCCTTCGGATCGACCTTGCCCATCTTCTCGGTCACGGCCTTCACGACGTAGACGGCGAGATATCCCTTGATGCCGTTATGGTCGGGCACGTAGTTGTATTTCTTCGAGAAGCGCTCGCGGAACTGCTGCAGGGCCGGGACCGGCGCATCGGTCGTGAGCCCGACATGGCCGCGCGCTCCGTTCGCGGCGTCGCCGGCGAGCTCGATCACCTTCTGGCCGGTGAGCGTCGTCTCGCCGATGAGCGGCACCTGCACGTTCTGGCGCCGGAGCTCCTTCAGGATGCGGGCGCTCTCCTCCTCGTTGAGGTAGACGAACAGCGCGTCGGGGTTTGCTGCCTTCGCCTTCGCCACGTCGGCGGCGAAATCGGCCTGCCCGGCCTCGGTCGAGATGTCGGCCACGACCTTGACGCCGCGCTTCGCGAACTCCTTGGTGATGGTGTCGCGGCCGCCCTTGCCGAAGTCGTTGTTGACCCAGATGACGGCGACGTTCTTCGCCTTCACGTCCTCGGCGATGTAGCGCGCGACCTTCGGCATCGTCGATTGTTGCCCGAAGGACGTCCGGAAGAGATAGGGGTTGCCGGTCTGGGTCAGCTCGGCGGCCTCGCCGCCCATGATCTGGGCGATGCCGGCCTGCTGCGCGAGCGAAGCCGTGACCTTCACCGAGCCGGAGAAGCCGGGCCCGAGGAGGACGTAGGGGTTGCCGTCCAGCGCCTTCTGGACCTGGGCGCGCGCGACGCCGGGATTGGACTGCGTGTCGGCGTGGGTGATCTCGATCGTGCGGCCGAGGATGCCGCCTTTGGCGTTGATCTCGGCGACGGCGAGATCGGCGCCGTTCTTGAAGTTCGTGCCGACTGTCGCGCCGCCGCCCGACAGCTCGCCGACATTCGCGATCTTGATCGGCCCCCCGGTCTGGGCGAACGCAACGCCGCCGAGGCTCGCGGCGAGCGCAACAGCACCCGCGATCTTCCATGCCTTCATCTCAGATGTCCTCCGGTTGGCGCCCGCCCGCACAGTCTCCGGGTCGCTTGCCGCGCCCCTGCCGCCGTTCGTCGCGTGATGGCTTTTGCTCGGCGTAGCGAAGCTTGCCCCAAGAGCTGCCCGGGAGCAACGCAAGCGCTCGGCGGACGAAAATCGGATCGAGCCCCGAAAGGACCGAGGCTGTTCGCCCTCACCGCCATGTCGTCAAGCCTCGGCGCGCGGCTCGCGATGAGCGGCCGCGCGCGCCGTCCCGCCGCAGGACGGATTCGAAATAGGCGATCGTCCGGTCGAGGCCATGCTCGAGCGGAATGCGCGGCTCCCATCCCAGCCGCTCGCGGGCGAGCGTGATGTCCGGTCGCCGGCGCCGCGGATCGTCGGTCGGCAACGGCGCCGTCACGAGCTTCGACGACGATCCGGTTTTCCGGATGACGATCTCGGCGAGCTCGCGGATCGTGATCTCCTGCGGGCTGCCGATGTTGATCGGGCCGGTCTCTGAGGGCGGGCTCGCCATCAGCGCCATGAGCCCGGAGATCAGGTCGTCGACGAAGCAGAACGAGCGCGTCTGCGAGCCGTCGCCGAAAACCGTGAGCGGCTCGCCGCGGAGCGCCGCGACGATGAAGTGCGACACCACCCGCCCGTCCTCGCGCTGCATGCGCGGACCATAGGCATTGAAGATCCTGGCGACCTTGATCGACAGGTCGTGCTGCCGCCAGTAGTCGAAGAACAGCGTCTCGGCGCAGCGTTTGCCCTCGTCATAGCAGGCGCGCGGCCCGAGCGGATTGACGTTGCCCCAGTAATCCTCGCGCTGCGGATGGACGTTCGGGTCGCCGTAGACCTCGCTCGTCGAGGCCTGCAGGATCGGGCATTTCAGGCGCCGCGCGAGGCCGAGCATGTTGATGGCGCCGTGCACGCTGACCTTCGTCGTCCGGACGGGATCGAGCTGGTAATGCACCGGGGACGCCGGGCAGGCGAGGTTCCAGATCTCGTCGACCTCGACATAGAGCGGCACCGTGATGTCGTGCCGCATCACCTCGAAATAGGGGTTCTCGAAGAGGTGCAGGATGTTGTCGCGGCTGCCGGTGAAATAATTGTCAACGCAAAGCACGCCCTTGCCGCTGGCGAGAAGCCGCTCGCAGAGATGCGAGCCGAGGAATCCGGCGCCGCCGGTGACGAGAGCCGTCGGCCTCCGGTCCCGCCCGCCGGACGTGCTGCGTGCGATGGACTCCATCGTCCGGTCCTGTCACTTCCCCGGAGAACCTAAAGCCGCGGCGGCCTTTGCGCCAATCGCAGGCATAAGCAACCATCGTCCCCTGCCGCTCCTGGCGCGCGTCGACGACAGCGGGCGGATGTCGGTGAAGCCGTGAGCCCGGCCTAGAGATTGAGCCTTAGCGCCACCGAGCGGGCATGACCCTCGAGGCCCTCGGCGCGGGCGAGCGCGATCGCGGCGGGGCCGAGCGCGCGCAGGGACTGAGGCTCGCATTTGAGGATCGAGGTGCGCTTCATGAAGTCGAGCACCCCGAGGCCGGAGGAGAACCGGGCCGAGCGCGCCGTCGGCAGGACGTGGTTCGGGCCGCCGACATAGTCGCCGATCGCCTCCGGCGTGTGGGCGCCGATGAAGATCGCGCCGGCGTTGCGGACCTTGGCGGCGAGCGCGTCGGCGTCGCCGGCCTCGATCTCGAGATGCTCCGGCGCGAGGCGGTCGACGAGCGGGATCGCGTCGGCGAGGCTCGACACCAGAATGACGGCGCCGAAATCGCGCCAGCTCGCGCCGGCGATGTCACGGCGCGGCAGGGTCTGGAGCTGGCCGGCGAGCGCTTCCTCGACGGCGTCGGCGAGCGCCGGGCTGTCGGTGACGAGGATCGACTGCGCCGCGGCGTCGTGCTCGGCCTGGGCGAGGAGATCGGCGGCGATCCAGTCGGGGTTCGCGCTCCCGTCGGCGAGGATCAGCACCTCGGACGGGCCGGCGATCATGTCGATCCCGACCTCGCCGAACACCCGGCGTTTGGCCGCCGCCACATAGGCGTTGCCGGGTCCGACGATCTTCGCGACGCCGGCGATCGTCGCCGTCCCATAAGCGAGCGCCGCGATCGCCTGGGCGCCGCCGATCCGGTAGACCTCGTCGACGCCTGCGAGCTTGGCTGCCGCGAGCACCAGCGGGTTCGTGTCGCCGCGCGGCGTCGGCGCCACCATGACGACCCGCGGCACGCCCGCGACCTTCGCCGGCACGGCGTTCATGAGCACGGAAGAGGGATAGCTCGCGGTCCCGCCCGGCACATAGAGCCCGACCGACGCGATCGCCGTCCAGCGCCAGCCGAGGCTGACGCCGAGCGCGTCGGTGGTGGCGTGGTCCTGCGGCTTTTGCGCCCGGTGGTAGGCTTCGATCCGCTCCCGCGCGAGCCCGAGCGCGGCGAGCGCCGCGGGCGGGCAGGCGGCGGCCGCGGCGTCGATCTCGGCTGCCGCGACGCGAAGGCGCTGCGGCGTCAGCTCGAGCGCGTCGAAGGCGAGGGTGTAATCGATCACCGCCGCGTCGCCGCGGGCGCGGACGTCGGCGATGATGTCCCGGACCGTGCCGTCGACGTCCTCGGCGACCTCGCGCTTGCCGGCGAGAAGCGCCGCGAAGGCGGGCTCGAAACCGGGATAGTGCGCGTCGAGGCGACGCGCCATCAGGCGCCTTGGAGGTCGTGCGCCGGGCGCCGTCCTTCCGCCTCCCAGACGGGCCCGAGATCCTTCATCTGGGTCTCGATGCATTCGAGGTCGAGCTGAATTGCCGCCCCATCCGAGAACAGGAGCGTCGCCGAGCCGGACGGCGGGTCCTTCTCCTCGAAGGCGATGCCGAGGAGGTTCAGCACCGTGTCCGGCTTCGAGCGGTCGATGCCGCGGCAGCGGCAGCCGGTGACGCGCTCGAAATGCAGGCCGGTGAGGCGGCGCCGGGGCGGCTCGTTGAGGCCGCATTCCCAGTCGAAGCGCCGGGCGCAGAGCGCGAAGCGATGCTCCTTCGCGAGCAAGGCGAGATCGCCGACCCGCACGACCGCGTCCTGCAGATGGGTCGAGATCACCGCGAGGTCCTCCTCGTCGAGCGCAACGAGCCTCAGAAGTTCCATGACGCCACCCCGGCCTTCGTGATCGTCCGCCTGAGGTAGCGACGCGACCGGCGAAGCGCAACGGTTCGGCTCAGCGCACGTTCATAATCAAGGGCGTTGACTGGCCTTAAGGACCACGACGGAGGAAACGATGAAGCGCATTCTCTTGGCGGCTGCGGCCCTCGCCATGCTGGCCGGCACGCCCGCCCTTGCCCAGTACGGCGGCGGCTACGGCGGCGGTGGCGGTTACGGTGGCGGCGGCTGCGGC
>JAJKJG010000088.1 GCA_021154065.1 Methylobacterium sp. | reverse complement strand
GACCGTACTGATGGAAGGTGAATACGGATTTCTGAGCCGGAATACGACGGTCGATAGCGGGAGGCTCAAGCTCAATCGCGTTATGTGGACCCAAACGGCGGACGTCTTCGGGCCGATGCTTGGCATCGGGCAGGATCATAAAGAGTGCCGCATTCTCGCTTGATTGCCAGTTCTCTACCGCAAAAAAGGCTGCCACTAAAGGATCACGGCTCCAATCCAACAATCGCGTAGGCACTCCAAAGTGCTGTGCCAAGATCCTGTCGTTGGAGTATGATCTTTGAATTGGCGGCAGATACGGCAATCCTTCATTGAAGAACCTTTCAATGCACCTCTCCTCGAAAACATCATAGTTTGCCTCGAGGGTTCCGCCCCCACGTTGATCGTGTTTCTGTACAGTGTCGGTACGAGTCCCCACTGTGCATTTGCCTGTCCCCGGAACACATGTCGATAGTCACCGGGCTGGCTCTCAATTAAAGCAAATAGAGACGAGATTCGATGATCTTTTAGCTCCAGATTATTCATAGCGAACCCCCATCGCGGAGCGGGCGTCGGACTGAGATGCAGCCATTAAGGCGGGGTTAGCCGGAGGCGTAACCCGCCATCTCGTTGCATGAAACTGGCGACTACAATTTCGATAATCCGCCGTGCGCGTTCGCGCCTTGTGAACCGCAGGGACGCCTAACGCCTGCCCATACGCCAGTCTGCGGCGTTGTCCATGCGCCCTTCGATCCAGTCGGCGAGCTTCTCCACGTGCTCAACCGCAGCGAAAAGGGCCTCGCGTGTTATTTCCACACTTGGCATCAAGAGCCATGAAGCTGCGGTTTCGGGGTCTTGCATCCAAGACTCGCGCTCGTGCTCGTTCACAAAGAACGGGCGCGGATATTTTTTCAGCGTGCGCTGATCGTGAGACACGCGGAAGGAGGTCAGATCGCCGCCGTGCTGACCACGGTTGCGGACCAGGACTACTTGTTCAATGATCGTGAGATCGGCGGGACAATCGGACCAATCAGTATCCAGGATGTGACCCAGAACCCCCGTGTAGGCAGCTACGAACCCCTTCTTGAACGCGTTCTTCTCCCTCTCTTTATTGCCAAAGCCGAAGCCGATGACCCGATGTTGCAGGCTGGCGAAATACAGCTTCAAAGAGTCGGACAACAGTGAGACGCATGACAACCCGGCGATATGAATGCCGGTGTCCGCGTCCATCCATTTGTCCAAATATGGCGGCTCGGGGTCCTCGCTGTATGGAGGGTCATCGAACGGCGGCAGGTGATTTTCGATCTGACGCTTGATCTTCGCGAACGGGACGACGCATTGGTCATAGTAGAAGCGGATGAAGTTCGTCCGCCCTTTCAGAAAATAGACGACATCCATGCGAAACCGCTCCCGCAACTGAGAACAGCTGACCTCCGGTCCCTCCTACCAGACCCCTTGCGCCATCGACACAGGACATGGCGCGGCGCGTTCGACGTTGACTGGAATTTCGCGGAAGGATGGAAGACTAAACAGCCGTAGCGCCGTGCAGGCCTTGGCGCGGGCCGCGACGCGGCGCCGGTCGAGCTCGGTCTGCTTGGCTCTGGTCAGGTCGGGCATGACGGGTGCTCTGGCGGGAGCACCTCGATCATAATGACAGTGCGGCGTCCTTCATCATCATAAGCGCGCTTTCCCGAGGGGAGAGCGTGCCGGTCATGATGAGAGTGCGCATACCCTAGCGGTTGCAATCACGCCAGACAACCACGCAGCGCGTGCATACCCCCCGCCCCTCACGCGCTCATCGCCTCCCTGGCCCGCTCCGCCCTCTTCCTGTCGTTCGGATCAAGAATCGCCTTCCTCAGCCGGATCGATTTCGGGGTCACCTCGACGAGCTCGTCGTCCTGGACCCAGGCGAGGGAGCGCTCGAGGGTCATGCGGATCGGGGGGGTGAGGCGCACCGCCTCGTCCTTCGAGGTGGTGCGGATGTTGGTCAGCTTCTTGCCCTTGAGGACGTTGACCTCGAGGTCGTTCTCGCGCGTGTGCTCGCCGACGATCATGCCCTGGTAGACCTTCCAGCCGGGCTCGATCATCATCGGGCCGCGGTCCTCCAGATTCCACAGCGCGTAGGCGACCGCCTCGCCGGAATCGTTCGAGATCAGCACGCCGTTGCGGCGCCCCGCGATCTCGCCCTTCCACGGCGCGTAGGCGTAGAAGAGGCGGTTCATGATCGCCGTGCCGCGGGTGTCGGTCATGAGCTCGCCCTGGTAGCCGATGAGGCCGCGCGTCGGGGCGTGGAAGACGAGGCGCAGGCGATGGCCGCCGGAGGGGCGCATCTCGAGCATGTCGGCCTTCCGCTCCGACATCTTCTGCACGACGATGCCGGAATGCTCCTCGTCGACGTCGATCACCACCTCCTCGATCGGCTCGAAGAGCTCGCCCGTCGCGGGGTCGGTCTTCATCACGACGCGCGGCCGCGACACCGCGACCTCGAAGCCCTCGCGGCGCATGGTCTCGATCAGGATCGCGAGCTGCAGCTCGCCGCGCCCCGAGACGTGGAACGAATCCTTGTCGGCCGATTCCTCGATCTTGAGCGTGACGTTGCCCTCGCCCTCGCGGAACAGGCGGTCGCGGATCATGCGGCTCGTGACCTTGTCGCCCTCGGTGCCGGCGAGCGGTGAATCGTTGACGATGAACGACATGGTGACGGTCGGCGGGTCGATCGGCTGCGCCTGGATCGGCGTCTCGACCTCGGGCGCGCAGAAGGTGTCGGCGACCGAGCCCTTCTCCAGGCCGGCGATCGAGACGATGTCGCCGGCCTCGCCGAGCTCGATCGGCTGGCGCTCGAGGCCGCGGAAGGCGAGAATCTTCGAGACGCGGCCGTTCTCGACGAGGCGGCCCTCGCGGTCGATGACCTTGATGGTCTGGTTCGGGCGGACGGTGCCCGAGGCGATGCGGCCGGTGATGATGCGGCCGAGGAACGGGTTCGCCTCCAACAGCGTGCCGAGCATGCGGAACGGGCCCTCCTCGGTGCGGGCCTGCGGCACGTGCGACAGCACGAGGTCGAAGAGCGGCGCGAGCCCTTGGTCCTTCGGCCCCTCGGGCGAGGCCGCCATCCAGCCGTTGCGGCCGGAGCCGTAGAGGATCGGGAAATCGAGCTGCGCGTCGGTCGCGTCGAGCGCCGCGAAGAGGTCGAAGACCTCGTTGATGACCTCCTGCGGGCGCGCGTCCGGGCGGTCGACCTTGTTGACCGCGACGATCGGGCGAAGGCCGATCTTCAGCGCCTTCGAGACCACGAACTTGGTCTGCGGCATCGGCCCTTCGGCGGCGTCGACGAGCACGATGACGCCGTCGACCATCGACAGGATGCGCTCGACCTCGCCGCCGAAATCGGCGTGGCCGGGCGTGTCGACGATGTTGATGCGGGTGTCCTTCCAGACCACCGAGGTCGCCTTGGCGAGGATGGTGATGCCGCGCTCCTTCTCGAGGTCGTTCGAATCCATGGCGCGCTCCTCGACGCGCTGGTTGGCGCGGAACGAGCCCGACTGCGACAGGAGCTTGTCGACGAGCGTCGTCTTGCCGTGGTCGACGTGGGCGATGATGGCGATATTGCGTAAGCGCATGGGGCACCGAAAAAGCGAATCTGCCCGACTCGGGGGACGAGCCGGGCAGGGTCATTCTGCTGCGAGGCATATAGGCGAGAAGGCTCGGGCGAGAAAGGGCTGTGGCCGGCCTCAAGCCTTGCAGCGCTGCTGCCGCGTCGGGTCGGATGCTCTCGGAGAGCTTGCAGTCCCGCTGTGTTCCCGCGAACATGGATGACGGCGAGGGAACTCGCTCGGCCTGCGCAGGGGAGGCGCTGTCATGAATTCGGCGATCGGAGCGGCCTTCGGGGGCCTCGTAGCCGTGATCCTGCTGCTCCTGTTCTCGGCCTCGACCTTTTACATGGTGAGTTCGGTCATCAGCTTCTGTGCTTCGACCAACCCATGCGTTTCGCCGCCAGCCGGTCTCGTCGGCGAAGGCTTCGTCTATGTTGTCACCACGGTCGCCGGTCTCGTTTCGGCGCTGGTCATAGCCCAGCTGAGCATTACCGAGCCGGGCAAGCCTCCGACGCTGGGCTCGTTCAGGCCGGAAGGCAGCGCCGCAACGATGGTCACGAGCGTCGTTGCCCTCTATCTCCTGGCGTGGATCGCGACCGGCCTTGCGGCTCTGGTCGTCGGCGTGATGCTTTATCCCAAGGTCAATCAGACCCTTGCCGACATCGGGTCGACGTGGCTCGGACTGGCGGTGTCCGCTGCCTACGCGTATTTTGGCCTAACCCCGAAGCAGACCGACTCCGAGGCCCGCTCCGAGGCCCGGCTCGAAGCCCGATCCGAAGCCCGATCCGAAGCCGTTCCGGCGTTTCTGGCGTCGGCAGCGAACGAGCTCAGCCTCGGACAAAAGGTTCCGAACGCGTCCGAGGTCGCGACCTCCGGCGCGATCGCGCGGAAAATCAAGCGCACCGACCCGGAATTCGCGTCGCTGGTCAAAAACCAAAACCCGAAGATCGTCTTCAAGGACGAGGAAGGGACCGGGGCGGATCGGATGATGACGCAGAGGCTGAGTGACCGGCTGGACAGGCTGGCCAACCTCGTTGCGTCGGAATGGTCCGACGTAAAGCTGCGGGTCACCGAAGCCTGGGACGAAAACAACGAGCACGCCGGGAGCTCGCTCCACTATGAAGGCAGAGCGGCCGATCTCACGACTTCACCGGTTGATGGAGCGAAGCTTGGGCGCCTCGGGAGGTTGGCTGTGGATGCCGGTTGCGATTGGGTTTTTTTCGAGAATTCCCTCCACGTCCACGCGTCCGTGAAGAAGGTCTGACGCCGGCGTCCGCGCCGCTCGCCTACAGACACGTCGTTTGGCGCTCTCGAGCCTGTTTTGCCGGGAGCGACGTGAAGGAAAAGGGGCTTTATTCCGCCGCTTGCGCCAGCCCGTGCGCTTCGCCGCCATGCGCGAGCAGGATCCGCCGCCGCTCGCCGATGGCGCGGCGGGCCTGGTCGAGGCCGAGCGTGAAGGCCGCGACGCCGGCGTTGTCGATGCCGCCGGAGCCGGCCTTCGCCAGCGCCATGCCGAGGATGTCGTCGGCCTCGCGGTCGAGCGCGTCGAGCGCCGCGATCGAGCCGCCCTCGTGGGCGCGCCGGACGATGGCGAGGAGCTCGCGCAGAAGCTCCATGTTGCGCGCCCGCGCCCGGTTCGCGGCCGACGACGCCATCGCGGCGATGCCGGAGCCGCCGATCGAGAGCACCATGATGATGAGGTAGAGCCAGTCGCCGTAGCGCTCGAAGAAGGTCTGGACCTCGCCTTCGTAGTAGGCCGTCGCGCCTGAATGGACCGGCAGCGCCGAGCCCTTGGCCGTGTCCGGCGCCTCGATCTTGTTCGCGAGCGCCACCTCCTGGGCGAGCGTCGGGCGGGCCGTGAAGAGGACCTTGGTCAGCTCGGAAACGATGTTGTCGTCGAGGCTCGTCTTGGCGACGAGGCGGTGGCTGACACCGAGCGTCTCGACCGTCGCCATCGGCCGCGGCGGCGTGCCGCCGAACGAGCCGCGCACCACCTCGAGGCTCTCGAACTTGGGCGAGCGCTGAGCGATCGCGTCCGCCTCGTCGATCGGGATGAACACCGGCGCCATGTTGGCGGCCTGGCTCACCGCCGCGACGGTCTCGGTCATGGTGCGCCCGGTGACGGTGCCGACGGCGAGCACCGCGTCGACGCGTTTCGTGCGCAGCGCCTCCTCGACCTCGTTCGCGCCGAGGGTGACGATGACGACGCTGTCGCGCGGGATCTCGTAGTGCGCGAGCGCGGTCTCGAGGAGGGTGCGGTTTGCCGCGATCTCGCGCACCACGCCGACGTTGCGGCCATACAGCCCCGAGACCTTCGAGATGCCGCTGTCCGGCGTCGTCATCAGCAGCGCGGCATCGCGGTGCATGATCGCGACCGTCTGGGCCTTGACCGGCATCGCGACGTCGGTGCGCACGATGGCGAGATCGGCCTTGTCGTCCTCGACCGCCTTCGCCGAGGCGTCGACGCCTTCCGTCAGCACCAGCCGCAGCCGCACCGTCGAGCGCTCGCGGGCCATGTACTGCTGCAGCGCGACGACGAGCCGCGTGTTCTCGCTGCCCATCGGCCCGACCGCGACCTTGAGGGTCGTCGGCGCCGCCGTCCATTGGTACACGACGAGGCCGCCCGCGAGCACGGCGAGGCTGATGGCGAGGGCGATGAGGAACTCGCGCCGCATGACGGGCGGAAGGTGGACCTCGGAGGCGCGCGGCGCAAGGGCGCCGGCCGCGAAGGATCGGTGGCTCGGGCGGTAGGATTCGAACCTACACGGCACTCGTGCGTCGCAGAAACCACGCTACTCGTGCGTCGCATAGACCGTGCGATGCGTCTGCCAATTCCGCCACACCCGAACGTGACCCGCCGGAGCGGGCCGGACCCGGGTGCCGTGCGAGAGCGCAGCACCCCGGGACGCGCCGACACTCCCCTCCGGCCCGCCGCCGGTCAAGGAAGTCCGCCCGTTGAGGCTACCGGGTAGGGATAATGGGGGCGGGAGCTGAGAGGCAGCTCGTTCTCTTGCGGCTTTACGGCGCGCCGTGCCTCGGCTGGAGCTAGCCCCCAAGCTTCTTCTTCCGCTGCGCCAGCGTCCGCAGCCTCAGCGCGTTGAGCTTGATGAACCCCGCCGCGTCGCGGTGGTCATAGGACGCGGCGCCTTCCTCGAAGTTGACGAGGTCCTGGTCGTAGAGCGAGTTCGGGCTGTCGCGGCCGAT
>JAJKJG010000087.1 GCA_021154065.1 Methylobacterium sp. | reverse complement strand
CGAGCCGCAGCCGCATGCCGCGCGCGTTCACGCCCTCGACGACGTAGACCGCGCCGTCGAAGCGCGGCCGGCCGATTTCGATGAAGCCGCGCTGCATCAGCGAGCGCATGATCGCCGTCGGCGGCAGCGGCCGTTCCGCGTAGCCGCCAAATCCCCCGAACCACTGTGCCGAGGCCGGCGCGAGGCCGGCGCCGAGAAGACCCGCCGCCAGAAGCGCCCGCCGCAGCATGGGCAAAGACCACGACCGCATCATGGAAGACCCCTCATCCCGTTATTCTTTGGTTAACCAAGACCTCGCCGCCGATTGGGGCGACCCTGCGGCGGCTTCCGGGCGGCTTCAGGCCGCGCGGCTTCAGGCCGCAAGATCGGCAACGACGGCGTCGAGCACCGGGAAGCCCGCCGGCGTCACCGCAAGGCGGGCGCCAATCCGGCGGGCGATCAGGCCCTCGCCCATGAGGGCGCCGATCCGGCGCTCGTCGAGCGCGCGGCCGGCGAGCGCCGCGTAGCGGGCCGGATCGATGCCCTCGCGCAGGCGCAGGCCCATGAGCAGGAATTCGTCGGCCTCCTCCTCCGGCGTCAGGCCGGCGCTCTCGACGATGCCGTGGCCGCAGCCCTCGACCGCGGCCGCCCAGGTCTCCGGGTGCCTCTCGGTCGCGGTCGTGATCCGGCCTGCCTCCGTGACGATGCGGCCGTGGGCGCCCGGGCCGATGCCGACATATTCGCCGTAGCGCCAGTAGACGAGGTTGTGGCGCGATTGCGCGCCGGCGCGGGCATGGTTCGAGATCTCGTAGGCGGGCAGGCCGCGGCGCTCGCAGATCTCCTGCGTGACGTCGTAGAGCGCGCGGGCGGCGTCATGGTCCGGCACCACGAGCTTGCCAGCGGCGTGCAGACGCTCGAACCAAGTCCCGGGCTCGATCGTCAGCTGGTAGAGCGAGAGGTGCTCGACGGCGTGGCCGATCGCCGTCTCGAGCTCGACCGCCCATGCGGCCGGCGTCTGGTCGGGCCGGGCGTAGATGAGGTCGAACGAGAAGCGCTCGAAATTCTCGGCCGCGATGCGTACGGCGGCGAGCGCCTCGTCGGCCGTGTGCAGGCGCCCGAGGCGGGCGAGATCCGCATCGTTCAGCGCCTGCACGCCGAGCGAGACCCGGTTGACGCCGGCCGACCGATAGCCGGCAAAGCGCGTCGCCTCGACGCTCGTCGGGTTCGCCTCGAGCGTGATCTCGGCGTCGGGCGCGACCGCCCACGCCGCCGCGATGGCATCGAGGAGCGCGGCCGTCGTCGCCGGCGCCATGAGCGAGGGCGTGCCGCCGCCGAAGAACACGCTCGTGACGGTGCGGCCGGGCGCGAGCGCCGCCATATGGGCGATCTCGCGCCGAAACGCCGAGAGGAAGCGCGCCTCGTCGATGCCCTTGTCGCGCACATGGCTGTTGAAATCGCAGTACGGGCACTTCGACAGGCAGAACGGCCAGTGCACATAGACGCCGAAGCCGGCGTCGCGGGTCGGGTGATCGCGCATGCGCCCGATGTGAGCCGGGCATCCGGCTTTGGCAAGCGCGTGGGCTGCCCGGGCGGGGAGATCGGCGGTGGACTGGACGGACCTCCTGCGGCTCGCCGCCATCCTCGGCACGGCCTACGGCGCCTGGGAGCTGTGGCGCCGAAAGAAGTCGGGCGACCGGTAGGCCGCTGGCCCCGCCGGGCGTTGCCGCTTAGAGCGGGATGACGTCTCGTCGAGACGTCATCTCGCTCTACCTCTTTGTTTGAGCATGATCTTTTCCGAAAACCGGTAGCCACTTTTCGGGATCATGCTTAGGCTCGCGGCGGACAACGGACCCGCGGATGCGACATTGGCACGGCCCCTTCGACAAGCGGGGCTACCATCACGGCAACCTCAAGGAGGCGCTGATCGAGGCGGCGCGGCGCTTCATCGCCGAGCGCGGCCTCGGCGGCTTCACGCTGGCCGACGCCGCAAAGCTCCTCGGCGTCTCGCCGGCGGCGCTGTACCGCCATTTCAGCGGCCGCGAGGCGCTCGTCGCCGAGGTCGCGGGCCGCGGCTTCGACCAGCTCGCCGCGCGCCTCGCCCGGGCGCTGCGCGGCCCGGGCACGCCGGTCGAGCGCTTCACCCGCATGGGCGAGGCGTATCTCGCTTTCGCCGAGGAGGAGCCGGGCTTCTATGCCGCGATGTTCGCGCCGCGCGGCGGCGAGGAGGAGGCGCCGCCGCAGCCCTGGGGCCCGCCGCAGGGCGAGGAGAAGCCCGAGGGCGCCTTCACGCTCCTCGTCAACGCCCTGATGATGACCTTCCCGGAAGGCTTCGACGGCGTCGACCCGCGCTTCATCGCGCTCGAGGTCTGGGCCCTCTCGCACGGCATCGCGACGCTTGCCGCCGCCGGCCAGCTGCCGAAAGGCCCGGGCATCCCCGACAAATACGAGCTCCTGCGCGCCGGCGTGCTGGCGCTCGTGCATGGGGCGATGGCGCGGACCAAAAAAGCGGACTGAGCCCTCTTCCGGGTGCACCCCCGAAAATTTCTTTTCCCTCCTCTTGAAGCTCGGGCCGCCCCGATGCATGTTAATGTTGTTGACATTCACATGCGGAGACCGCAATGTCGTGCCATGCCTCCACCGCCGGCTGGAATTCCGGCCACAACGCCGGCGGCGCCGGCACCAATTCCGGCTGGTCCGCCGGCCAGCGCCGCTGCGGTCCGCCGCGCGGGCTCGAGATCGCCGGCATCGTCCTCGGCTTCATCTTTTTCTGGCCGGCGGCGCTCGCCTACCTGATCTGGAAGTGCACCGGCTATCCGGTGCCGAATGAGGCCAAGGCCTTCTTCGAGAAGAACTTCAGCCGGCTCGGCGGCACCGGCTGGCCGTGGAACGGGGCCGGCAACGGCGCGCGCGGCCCGAGGGGCAAGTTCTCGTCGACCGGCAACTTCGCCTTCGAGGAATACCGCCGGCGCGAGCTCGAGCGGCTCGAGGAGGAGCGTCGCCGCCTCGACGAGGAGGCGACCGCGTTCGCCTACTTCGTGGAGGAGCTGAAGCGGGCAAAGGACCGCGATGAGTTCGACGCCTTCATGGCAAAGCGCCGCCAAGGGCCGGCCACGGCCTGAGCCGACGCCTCATCGTGTTTCGAAGCGGAGCGCCCCTCGCGGGCGCTCCTTTCGTTTTTGGGTCCCCTTTGTCTGCTTTCCGGGCGCGTGCCTCGGCGCACATCCACGGCTTTCGGCCTTGGCCATAAGAGCGGCGTCAACACGGACGCGCCGTCCGAGCCAACCCACAGGGGACCAACATGACCTTCCGCAAGACCATCTCGGCCGCTCTTGCCGCAGCGACACTCGCCGGCTCGCTCGTCGCCACTGCGGCTCCGGCCGAGGCCCGCGGCGGCGCCTTCGCGGCCGGCCTCATCGGCGGCGTCGCCCTCGGCGCGATCGCGGTCGACGCCTACCGCCCGGGGCCGGTGTACGTCGTCGAGCGCCGCGTCGTCCGCCGCACCCGCTGCGGCTGCGTCGTCCATTACCACGCCTACCGCTACTGAGCCGCGCCACGCGCTCACCCACGCAACGGAGCCGCTCATGCGCCGTTTCGCCATCGCGGCGCTCGCGACCCTCGGTCTCGCGAGCGCCTGGAAACCGGGCGAGCGGCCGAAACCGCGCTAAGCCGCGGGCTTCTCCAGGCAGGCCGCCGCGAGCTTCACGAACGCCCGCGCCCGATGCGACAGCGCCTCGCCGCCGCGGCTCCAGTCGATGCCGTGCTTCTCCTCGGCCGACATCTCGCCGAAGGTCCGCTCGAACCCGTCGGGCCGGAACATCGGGTCGTAGCCGAAGCCGCGCGCGCCGCGCGGCGGCCACTCCAGCGTGCCGTGGACGCGGCCCTCGAACAGCTCGTCGTGCCCGTCCGGCCAGGCGATGACGAGCGCCGACACGAAATGGGCGCGGCCCATCTGCGGCGCGGTGGCGCCGCGGCGGCAGAGCTCGCGCCAGACCCGCGCCATCGCCGGGCCGAAATCCTTGCCGACGGCCCAGTCGGCCGAGAAAAGGCCAGGCGCGCCGTCGAGCGCGTCGACGCAGAGGCCGGAATCGTCGGCGAAGGCCGGAAGCCCGGTCGCGCGCGCCGCGGCATGCGCCTTGATGGCGGCGTTCTCGGCGAACATGTGCCCGGTCTCGGCCGGCACCGAGAGCCCAAGCTCGCCGGCCGACACCGCCTCGATGCCATAGGGCGCGAGAAGCTCGCGCATCTCGGCGAGCTTGCCGGGATTGTGCGTCGCGACGACGAGTTTTCCGGCGAGCCGGCGGGGCATTCCGCTTAAGACGCCACCGCCGCCTTCTGCAGCGTCACGAGCTCGGCGACGCCCGCCCGCGCAAGCCGCATCAGGCTCATGAACTCCTCCTCGGAGAACGGCTTGCCCTCGGCCGTGCCCTGCACCTCGACGAGGCCGCCGGAGCCGGTGATGACGAAATTGGCATCGGTCTCGGCGGCCGAGTCCTCGGCGTAGTCGAGGTCGAGCACCGGCGTGCCCTGATGGATGCCGCAGGACACGGCGGCGACGTGCTCGCGCAGCGGGTTGACGGAAATGATCGAGCGCGACTGCATCCAGGCGAAGCAGTCGGAGAGCGCCACCCAGGCGCCGGTGATCGCGGCGGTGCGCGTGCCGCCGTCCGCCTGGATCACGTCGCAATCGACGACGACCTGCTTCTCGCCGATGGCCGGCAGGTTGCACACGGCGCGCAGCGAGCGCCCGATCAGGCGCTGGATCTCCTGCGTGCGGCCGGAGGGCCTGCCCGACGTGACCTCGCGGCGCGTGCGCTCGTGCGTGGCGCGCGGCAGCATCGCGTATTCGGCCGTGACCCAGCCCTTGCCGGAGCCGCGCAGCCAGGGCGGTCCGCGCTCCTCGAGCGAGGCCGTGCACAACACCTTGGTGTCGCCGAAGGCGACGAGGCAGGAGCCCTCGGCATAGCGCGCGACGCCGCGCTCGAGCGAAACCTTGCGCAACTCGTCGGGGGCGCGTTTCGAGGGCCGCATCAGCTTCTCCGGAAGGGAGGTGCGCTGATAGAGGGCGGAGCTGGCGGGAGCAAGGCTGGTTGCCGGTGTGAGGCGAGCCTTCCATAATAGTGATCGACCGTGAGGAGATCGTCGTGGCGAGCGATGTCGATCTGGGGCCCCAGCTTGAGAGCTATGTCGCGAGCCTCGTCGAGAAGGGTCGCTACAGCTCGAAAAGCGAGGTGCTGCGCGAGGGCATACGGCTCGTGCAGGAGCGCGAGGAGCGGCTCGCGGCGCTTCATGCCGGCATCGCGCGCGGCTTGGCCGACTCCGCCGCCGGGCGGGTCAAGCCGGCGTCGGAGGTCTTCGACCGCTTGGAGGCGAAGTACAAGGCCATGGCAAAAACGACCAAGGCCGGATGAAGGTCTCCTTCACGGATAAGGCCGAAGCTGACCTGGAGCACATCGCTGACTGGATCGGCGAGAGCAATCCGCTTCGCGCCGTGACCTTTGTGCAAGAACTCCGAAGCTGCTGCGACGGTCTCGCCGACATGCCTCGTCGGTTTCAGATCGTGCCCGGACTTGAGCGAGCGCAAGTCCGACGACGACCGCATGGAGATTATCTCATCCTTTATCACGTCCTGAACGACACGATCGAGGTGCTGCACATCATCCACGGCGCCCGCGACTATCAACGCCTGCTTGGTCCCGAAGACGAGCCGCCTTCATGACGCCCGCGCCGGCTTGCGCCCTCCCACCGTCGTCCCACATGATGACGCCGCGATGAACCTGCCCCCGAACCCCCTGCCCTCGCCGGCCCAGGCCCGCGCCATCGCCGAGCTGAACGAGCGCTCGCGCGAGATCTTCCGGCAGATCGTCGACAGCTATCTGGCGACCGGCGAGCCGGTCGGCTCGCGCAACATCTCGCGCATCATCCCGATGACGCTGTCGCCGGCTTCGGTGCGCAACGTCATGGCCGATCTCGAGCATGCCGGATTGATCTACGCGCCGCACACGAGCGCCGGGCGCCTGCCGACCGAGATCGGACTGCGCTTCTTCGTCGACGCCATGCTCGAGATCGGCGATCTGACCGCCGAGGAGCGCGAGCGCGTCGAGGCGCAGATGCGCGCCGCCGCCACCGGCCACACCTTCGAGAGCGCGCTCGCCGAGGCCTCGACGCTGCTCTCCGGCGTTTCGCGCGGCGCCGGCGTCGTCGTCACGACGAAGCAGAACCCGCGGCTGAAGCATGTCGAGTTCGTCCGCCTCGAGCCGACCCGCGCGCTCGTCGTGCTCGTCTCCGAGGACGGCTCGATCGAGAACCGGCTCGTCGACCTGCCGCCCGGCCTGCCGCCCTCCGGGCTGACCGAGGCCGCGAACTTCCTCAACGCCCGCATCCGCGGCCGCACGCTCGCCGAGATCAAGAGCGAGATCGAGGTCCGCCGGACCGAGATGGAGCGCGAGCTCGACGCGATCACGGCGCGGCTCGTCGAGGCCGGCGTCGCGACGAGCTCGGGGCCGGCCGAAGCCCGCCACCTCATCGTGCGCGGGCAGGCGAACCTGCTCGAGGATCTGCGCGCCGTCGAGGACCTCGAGCGCATCCGCCTCTTGTTCGCCGATCTCGAGACCCAGACCGACGTCATCGAGCTCCTGACCCGCGCCGAGGGCGGCGAGGGCGTCCGCATCTTCATCGGCTCGGAGAACAAGCTGTTCTCGATGTCGGGCTCGTCGATGATCGCGGCGCCGTTCCGCGACGCCTCGCAGAAGATCGTCGGCGTCAT
>JAJKJG010000086.1 GCA_021154065.1 Methylobacterium sp. | reverse complement strand
TCGATTGGGGGGGGGGAAGCCGTCCCCCCTTGGGGGGGAGGGCCGACTCTGCCGAAGGCCGAGCGGGGAGAGGGGGCGAGTCCGAGCGGCTGCTCATGATAATGCCGCACGCCGCACCCTCGTCATGACCGACCGCAGCGCACCTTCGTAGGGCTCCGATGACGCGGCATCATCATGATCGCCCGTGCGCTGGTGCAACCCGATCGCGGAGGCGCTGCGCGGTGCGTCCCCTCTCCCCGCTCGCGCCTCCGGCGCGAGTCGGCCCTCCCCCGCAAGGGGGGAGGGGTTGCCCCTACCGCGGCACGACCGCCGTCGCTTCGATCTCGACGCGCGCCGCCTTCTCGACCAGGCGCACGACCTGGACGACCGCCATCGCCGGGTAATGCGCGCCGACGATCTCGCGGTAGGCGCGGCCGAGCTCGCGCAGGCTTGCGACGTATTCCTCGACGTCGAGCACGTACCAGGTGAGGCGCACGAGGTGGTGCGGCTCGGCGCCGCCCTCGGCGAGGATCGCGCGGATGTTCAGGAGCGTCTGCCGGACCTGGGCGACGAAGCCGTCCGGGAAATTGCCGGCGACGTCCCAGCCGACGACGCCGCCGGTGACGAGAATGCGCCCGTCTGCCATCATGCCGTTGGCGTAGCCGCGCGGCGCCGGCCAGCCGGCGGGCTGCAGCACGGTCGGCTTGCCCTCGCCCGTCATCGGCAGCGCTCCTGGTAGCGTTCGAGCGCGGCTCTGAGATCGTCCGGTATCGGCACTGAGCGGTGCTCGTCGAGCGAGGTCGTGACGATGACGAGCCGCGCGACGAGCACCGGCTCCTCGCCGCGATGGGCGTGGACGCTCAAGGCGAGCGAGCTGTTGCCGAGGCGCTCGACCATGACCGCGAAGACGAGCTCGTCGGCGAGGAAGCCGGGCGTCATGAAGTCGGCCTCGGCATGTGCCGGCCCGAGGCCGATGCGGCGGTCGCGGATGAAGGTGTGGTGCGCGAGCCCGAGCGCGCCCGCGAACCAGTCCTCGACGACGCCGTTGATCATGTCGAAATAGCGCGGGAAGTAGACGATGCCGGCCGGGTCGCAATGCGAGAAGCGCACCGGCACGGTGATGCGCCAGGCGCCGGCCGGCAGGTCCGATCCTTTGATCCTGTCCTGCCGCTTCATGCCGCGCTCGCTTTCGACGCGGCCTGCGCCATCTGGCGCAGCGCGAAGCGCTGGAGCTTGCCGGTCGCGGTCTTCGGCAGCTCGGCGACGAACTCGATCGCGCGCGGATATTTGTAGGGCGCGATCTCCTGCTTGACGTGGTCCTGCAGGGCTTTGGCCGTCTCGGGGCCGGGGCGCTCGCCGGGGCTGAGGACCACGAACGCCGTGACGATCATGCCGCGCTCGAGGTCCGGCGCGCCAACGACGCCGCATTCGGCGACCGCCGGATGGGTGAGCAGCGCCGCCTCGACCTCGGGACCGGCGATGTTGTAGCCGGCCGAGATGATCATGTCGTCGGAGCGGGCCTGGTACCAGAAATAGCCGTCCTCATCCATGCGGTAGGTGTCGCCGGTGAGGTTCCAGCCGTCCTCGACGTACTTCCGCTGGCGCTCGTCGGCGAGGTAGCGGCAACCGGTCGGCCCGCGCACCGCAAGCCGCCCGACCGCGCCCGGCGGCAGGTCGCGCCCTTGCGCATCGACGATCTTCGCCTCGTAGCCCGGCACCGGCTTTCCCGTCGCGCCGGGCCGGATCTCGTCCTCGCGCGCCGCGATGAAGATGTGCAGCATCTCGGTCGCGCCGATGCCGTCCATGATCTTGAGCCCGGTCGCGGCCTGCCACGCCTCGAAGGTCGCCTTCGGCAGCGCCTCGCCGGCCGAGACACATTTGCGCAGGGACGAGACGTCGTGCTCGCCGAGCCGGGCGAGCATCGCCCGATAGGCGGTCGGCGCGGTGACGCAGACCGTCGCGCGGTGCCTTGCAATCGCCGGCAGGAGCTCGTCCGGGGTCGCCTTCTCGATCAGCACCGTCGCGGCGCCGGCATGCATCGGGAACAGCGCCAGCGCGCCGAGGCCGAAGGTGAAGGCGAGCGGCGGCGAGCCGATGAAGCGGTCGGACGGCTCGGGACGGAGCACGTTGTCCGAGTAGGCGTCGCAGATCGCGACGAGGTCGCGGTGGAAATGCATCGTGCCCTTCGGCTCGCCGGTGGTGCCGGAGGTGAAGGCGATGAGGCAGACGTCGTCGGCCGCGGTCTCGACCGCCTCGAAGCGCGGCGAGGCGTCGGCCATCAGCGCCTCGAGGCTGTCCTGTCCGCCGCCGCCCCAGTAGACGACGCGCGCGAGGCCGGGTGCCAGCGGACGCGCCTTCTCCAGCTCCTCCGATAAGCGATGATCGCAGAGCGCCAGCCCGATCTTCGCCTTGTCGAGCGGGTAGGCGATCTCGCGCGCCCGCAGCATCGGCATCGTCGCGACGACGACGCCGCCGGCCTTCAGCACCGCGAAGAAGACCGCGACCCACATCGGCGTGTTGGCGGCGCGCAGGAGCACGCGGCCGCCCGGCACGAGCCCGAGCTTGCCGGTGAGGACGTTGGCGATCCGGTTCACCCGCTCCGCGAGCTCGCCATAGGTCAGGGTCTCGGCCGGACCGACGAGGCAGGGCGCATCGCCCCGGCCGGCCGCGATCCAGCGGTCGAGGAAGCGCGTGCAGGCATTCAGCCGCGCCGGGTATTGCAGCTCCGGGCGCCCGAACAGGAACGCCGGCCACTGCTCCTTCGGCGGCAGGTTGTCGCGCGCGAAGCTGTCGACATGGGCGGTGTAGGACATCCGTGCGCCTCCCTTCACCTCTCCCGCACCGCGGGAGAGGCCGAGTCGCGAAGTGACCGGGTGAGGGCCCACCTCTCCCGGAGGGAGAGGTCGACTCGCCGACGGCGAGCGGGGGAGTGGTTACGGTTTCTCAGCATAGTCCGTACTCCCTCACCCGGTTCGCGCCTCCGGCGCGACTCGGCCTCTCCCTCCGGGAGAGGCGGGCGCGCCCGCGCCCTTCATCACCTCCCGCGCGATGACGATCTTCTGGACCTCGCTCGCGCCCTCGTAGATGCGCAAAGCCCGGATCTCGCGATAGAGCTCCTCGACCTTGACGCCCTTCGTCACCCCGAGGCCGCCGAAGATCTGCACCGCCTTGTCGATCACGCCCTGCGCCGCCTCGGTGGCGTAGAGCTTCGCCATCGCGGCCTCGCGCGTCACCCGCTCGGCGCCGCGGTCCTTCGTCCAGGCGGCGCGATAGACGAGGAGCGCCGACGCGTCGACCGCCGTCGCCATGTCGGCAAGCGCCGCTTGCGTCAGCTGGAGGTCGCCCAAGGGCGCGCCGAACAGGTGGCGGGACGATGCCCGGCCGAGCGCCTCGTCGAGGGCGCGGCGCGCGAAGCCCAGCGCCGCCGCGCCGACGGTCGAGCGGAACACGTCGAGCGTCGCCATCGCGACCTTGAAGCCCTCGCCCGGCCCGCCGACGCGCTGCGCCAGCGGCACGCGGCAGCCCTCGAAGCGCAGCGTCGCGAGCGGATGCGGCGCGATCGTCTCGATGCGCTCCGCGACCACGAGCCCCGGCGCATCGGCGTCGACGACGAAGGCCGACAGCCCCTTCGCGCCCGGCGCCTCGCCGGTGCGGGCGAAGACGACGTAGTGGTCGGCGATGCCGCCGTTCGAGATGAAGGTTTTCTCGCCCTCGATGCGCACGTGCTCCGGCCCATCCGGGGTCGCAGCGGTGGCGAGCGCCGCGACGTCGGAGCCGGCTTCGGGCTCGGAGAGCGCGAACGCCGCGATCGTCACGCCCTCGCCGACCGGCGGCAGATAGCGCTGCTTCAGCGCCTCGGAGCCGAACAGCGCCACCGGCGCGCTCCCCAGCCCCTGCATGGCGAAGGCGAAATCGGCGAGCCCGCCGACAGAGGCGAGCGTCTCGCGGGCAAGGCACAGCGTGCGCACGTCGAAGCCGGCGCTCAAGCCGCCATAGGCCTCGGGCACGACGGCGCGCAGCCACCCGCCCTCGCCGAGGCAGGCGACGAGCCGCCGGCAGCTGCCGTCGACGTCGGCGTGGTCGATCAGCGGCTCGATCGCCTCCGCGGCCCAGGCCCGCAGCTCGCGGGCAAAGCGCCGGTGGCGCTCCTCGAAGAACGGCCAGTCGAGGAAGGAGAGGTCAGGCATCCTCAATCGCCCTCGAACACCGGCTTTTCCTTCTTGGCGAAGGCGCGGTAGGCGCGGGCGAAGTCCTCGGTCGTCATGCACAGGGCCTGCGCCACCGCCTCGGCCTCGATCGCCTCCTCGACCGACATCGCCCACTCCATGGCGAGCATGCGCTTCGTCATGGTGTTGCCGAAGGTCGGGCCGGCGGCGATCTCCTCCGCCACCCGATGCGCTTCGGCGAGCACGGCGTCCGGCGGCTCGAGCCGGCTGAAGAAGCCCCACCGCTCGCCCTCCTCGGCCGTCATGAAGCGGCCGGTGTAGAGGAGCTCGGAGGCCCGGCCCTGGCCGATGATGCGCGGCAGGATCGCGCAGGCGCCCATGTCGCAGCCGGCGAGCCCGACCTTGTTGAACAGGAACGCGACCTTCGCCCGCGGCGTGCCGATGCGGATGTCGGAGGCCATCGCGACGATGGCGCCGGCGCCGGCGCAGATGCCGTCGACCGCGGCGACGATCGGCTGTGGCGCCGCCCGCATCGCCTTGACGAGCTCGCCGGTCATGCGCGTGAAGGCGGTCAGCCCCTTCGTCCCCATCTCGACCAGCGGCCCGATGATCTCGAACACGTCGCCGCCGGACGAGAAATTGCCGCCGGCTCCGGCGATCACCACCGCCTTTACGGCGTCGTCCTTCTGGCAGGCAAGGAAGAAGTCGGCGAGCTCGCGGTAGCTCTCGAAGGTGAGCGGGTTCTTGCGCTCCGGGCGGTTGAGCGTGACGGTCGCGACCTTGTCCTCGACCGCGAGCAGGAAATGCGCCGGCCTGTAGCCCGCGAGCGGCAGCGACACCGGGTTCGCGGGCCGGCTCACGGGCGCGCTCCCTTGAGGGCGCCGCCGGCCGACGCCTTGGCGCGAGCCAGAAGCCGGAGCAGCTCCTCGACCTCGCGCCGCGACAGATCCCCGAACATGTGCGCGATCCAGCGCT
>JAJKJG010000085.1 GCA_021154065.1 Methylobacterium sp. | reverse complement strand
GGGTTCCGCACGGGCGCGGTGCGCGGCGCCTTGGAACCACCGATCACCCTGCGGAATTCGCGAACTGTCCTCCCGTCGGGCGTCGCGCCTTCATCATCGAAACGAGGAACCCATGCCGGCCAAGACCTGGTGGAAGCACGGCATCGTCTATCAGATCTATCCCCGCTCCTTTCAGGACTCGAACGGCGACGGCATCGGCGACCTCAAGGGCATCTGCGAGCGGCTCGACTATCTCGTCTGGCTCGGCGTCCACGCCATCTGGATTTCACCGATCTATCCCTCGCCGATGGCCGATTTCGGCTACGACGTCGCCAATTATTGCGACATCGATCCGCTCTTCGGCGATCTCGCCGACTTCGACCGCCTGATCGCCGAGGCGCACGCTAAGGGGCTGAAGGTGATCCTCGACTTCGTCCCGAACCACACCTCCGACCGCCATCCCTGGTTCAAGGAGAGCCGATCGTCGCGAGAGAGCCCGAAGCGCGACTGGTACATCTGGCGCGATCGCAAGCCCGACGGCGCGCCGCCGAACAACTGGATCAGCAATTTCGGCGGGCCGGCCTGGACCTTCGATGAGGCGACCGGCCAGTCCTACTACCACGCCTTCCTGTCCGAGCAGCCCGACCTTAATTGGCGCAACCCGCACGTCCGGGAGGCGATGCACGAGGCGCTGCGCTTCTGGCTCCGGCGCGGCGTCGACGGCTTCCGCGTCGACGTCATCTGGCACCTGATGAAAGACGCGGAGTTCCGCGACAACCCGCCGAACCCGGGCTACCAGCGCGGCCGGCCGGAGATCGAGCGCCTGCTCCAGGTCTACTCGACCGATCAGCCGGACGTGCACGACATCATCGCCGGCATGCGCCGGGTGATCGACGAATTCAAGGACCGGGTGCTCATCGGCGAGATCTATCTGCCGGTCGAGCGGCTCGTCGCCTACTACGGCGCCGATCTCTCCGGCGCCCATCTGCCGTTCAACTTCCAGCTCATCCAGACCGCCTGGAACGCGCGCGAGATCGCCATGCTGGTGCGCGAGTACGAGGAGGCGCTGCCGAAGGGCGGCTGGCCGAACTGGGTGCTCGGCAACCACGACCAGCCGCGGATAGCGGCGCGGGTCGGCGCCGCGCAGGCGCGGGTCGCGGCGATGCTGCTCCTCACGCTTCGCGGCACGCCGACGATGTATTATGGCGACGAGATCGGGCTCGCGCGGGTCGAGATCCCGCCGGAGCGGGTCCAGGACCCCTGGGAAAAGAACGAGCCCGGGCTCGGTCTCGGTCGCGACCCGGAACGGACCCCGATGCAGTGGGATGGCTCGCCGAAGGCGGGGTTCACGGCGGGCGAGCCCTGGCTGCCCTTCGACGCCGTCCACGAGACCTGCAACGTCGAGAACCTTGCCCGAGACCCGGGGTCGATCCTGACGCTCTATCGCCGCTTGATCGCGCTGCGACGGACGAGCCGCGCGCTGAGCATCGGCAGCTTCCATCCGGTCGACATCGAGGGCCAGGTCTTCTCCTATGAGCGCCGCGAGGGCACGGAGCGCCTGATGGTGGCACTCAACCTCGGACATGAGGCGCGCACGATCGCGCTGCCGTCGGATGCCCCGGACGGCGTGCTTCAGTTATCCACTTGTCTCGATCATGACGAGGCGCCGGTCCAGGGCTCCGTGACGCTGCGGCCCGACGAGGGCGTCTTGCTCAAGCTTGGCCGCAAGGCGTAGAGTGGCACGATCGCTGCTTTAAGGAATGCGAGCGAATCCGGACCAGGGCTCGGGAACCTTTCGGCGGCGAGAGCGTTTATGCGCGGGACCTTTGTAGCGAGCGCCGACGAGAGCGTCGTCTCGGGGACGTGTTTTCCGTACCAGATGCAGGACTCTTTGGACCTTCTCACGGGCCCGCCGAGGCTGCGCGAAAAGCGCGCCGCGGATGACCGCCGCTATGATCATCGCGATCTCGAGGCGCCGCAGCGCATCCTCTACGTCACCTCGGAAATCGCCGATTTCGTCAAGGCCGGCGGGCTCGGCGAGGTCTCGGCCGCGCTGCCCCGGAGCCTTCGTCAGCAGTACGACGTCCGCATCCTGATCCCCGGCTATCGCCAGGTGCTCGAGCGCTATGACGACCTGCCCGTCGTCGGCAGGCTGCCGGCCGCCTTCGGCCTGCCGGCCTGCGAGATCGGCCGGCTCGACACGCCGGACGGGCTCATCCTCTACGTGCTCCTCTGCCCGGACCTCTACGACCGGGAGGGCTCGCCCTATGGCGACGCCGCCGGCTTCGACTGGAGCGACAACGACGTCCGCTTTGCCCGGCTGGCGCTTGCGGCGGCCGAGATCGCCTGCGGCCTCAGGGACCTCGCCTGGACGCCCGACCTCCTGCACCTCAACGATTGGACCTCGGGGCTGACGCCGGGCTACCTCGCCTGGCGCGGGCGGCCGCTGCCGAGCGTGCTGACGATCCACAACCTCGCCTATCAGGGGCTGTTCGAGGCAGAGCGCCTGTCCCGGCTCGGCGTGCCGGAGAGCGCATTCCAGATCGAAGGCGTCGAGTTCTACGGCAAGCTGTCCTTCCTCAAGGCCGGGATCGTCTATTCGTCGCACGTCACGACGGTGAGCTCGACCTACGCGCGCGAGATCACGACGCCCGAGCTCGGCTGCGGGCTCGACGGGCTCTTGCGGGTGCGGGCCGATGAGGGCCGGCTCACCGGCATCCTCAACGGCATCGACGAAAGCTGGGACCCGCGCACCGACCCCTATCTGGCAAGCCCGTTCGAGGCCGAGAACCTCAAGGGCAAGGCCGCCAATCGCGACGAGGTCCGCAAGGAATTCGGGCTCGCCGTGTCGCGCGGGCCGCTCTTTGCCGTGGTGTCGCGGCTCGTGCACCAGAAGGGCGTCGACCTCGCGATCGAGGCGGCCGAGACCATCGTGCGCGACGGCGGCCAGATCGTCGTCACCGGGCGCGGCGAGGACGAGCTCGAGCAGTCGCTGGAAAAGCTTGCGGCGCGCTATCCCGACCGGGTCGGCGTCAGGCTCGGCTTCGAGGAGGGGACGGCGCGGCGGATGTATGCCGGCAGCGATTTCCTCCTGATGCCGTCGCGCTTCGAACCCTGCGGCCTGTCGCAGATGTATGCCCAGAAATTCGGCTCGCTGCCGATCGCGCACCGCACCGGCGGCCTCGCCGACACGATCGAGGACGGGGTGACGGGCTTCCTCTTCCGCGAGCCCTCGCTCGGCGAGCTTCTCGGCGCGGTCTACCGGGCGGTCGACGCCTTCCGCTCGCGCAAGAAGCTCAACACGATGCGCCGCGCCGCGATGGGCCGCCACTACCCCTGGCAGCGCTCGGCCCTCGGCTACAAGCGGGTCTACGACCGGGCGCTGACCGGGGCGCTGGCACGCTCGTAACGCGCCCGAACATGCGAGCGTCGTCCGGGACGCGCGGCAGCGCGATCCGGGATCTGCATCCGCTCGAGCGTTGGAAGGTCCCGGATAGCTGCTTCGCAGCTTCCGGGATGACAGCACCGCCCGGGCTTCGCTTCAGTCAGACCCGCCCTTGCCGCAGGGAGCGGGTGGGGCCACGGCGCGCTCGCGGCCGATTGCGGCGAGGCCGCAGCCGATCAGCGCCATGCCGAGGAAGTGGCGCGGTGCGAGGCGTTCGCCGAGCAGCGTTGCGCCGAAGAGGATTGCGCTCACCGGGATCAGGAAGGTGACGAGCAGGAGGTTCGTCGCGCCGGCGCTGGCGAGCAGCCGGAAATAGAGGATGTAGGCGAGCGCGGTCGAGATGAGCGCGAGGCCGAGGAGCGCCGCGACCGTCGCGGCGCTCGGCGCCGGCAGCGTCCACGGCCGGTCGACGATCAGCATCGCCGGCACGAGCAGCAGGGTCGACGCGGCGAGCATCCCGGCGGCGGTCGCGGCCGGGGCGACGCCCATCGCCTTGAAGCGGCGGCCGTAGACCCCGGCGAAGGCGTAGGAGATCGCGGCGGCAAGGACCGCGAGCTGCGCCAGGACATCGACGCCGAGCGTCCGCAGCGCCGCGCCGCCGATCATCACGGCGACGCCGCCAAATCCGATCGCGACGCCGGCGAGCTTGCGCGCGCTCATGCGCTCGTCGACGGTGAGCCAATGCGCGACGACGACGGTGAACAGCGGCGTCGCGGCGTTGAGGATCGAGGCGACGCCGCTCGCGATGTGGCCCTGGCCCCAGGCGATGAGGGTGAACGGGATGGCGTTGTTGAGGACGCCCATGCCGAGGAAGGCGACCCAGACCCGCCGCTCGCGCGGCAGCGCCACGCCCATGAAGCGCAACGCCACGAGAAGCGCCGCCGCCGCAAGCGCGACGCGGGCGACGACGATCGTCAGCGGCGGCAACTCGGCGACCGCGACGCCGACGAACAGGAACGAGCCGCCCCACAGCACCGAGAGCCCGACGAGGAGCGCCCATTCGGCCGCCGTCATGCGCGCGTGGATCGCGGTCTGCGCCATCCGTGGTCCCTTGAAGCGTGCGCAGTCCTGGCCGCAGGAGCGCCGTCGCGCCACCCGTTTCCTGCGGCCTCAAGGCGCCGTCGGCCGCAGCATGCTCTCGAGCGCGCGCCTGGTCGCGTCCGGATAGGGCATCGGGCGGCGGGTGCCGCCGTCCATGAGGACGCAGACGGCGTCCGCTTCCGCGGCGAGCGTGTCGCCGGAGAGGATCACCTGGGCGAGGCTGACGGAGCTGCGTCCGAGCCGCGTGATCCAGGTCCCGGTGCGAACGCGACCGGGGAAGTTCAGCTCGGCGCGAAAATCGATGCCGAGGCGGGCGATGACGAAGAACCGGTTTTCCGGCAGCGTCGGGTCGAAGCGGGTCCGGAACAGGTTGACCCGGCCGCTTTCGCATAAGGTCGCAAAGAGCGCGTTGTTGATGTGGCCGTTGGCGTCGGTGTCGCCGAAGCGCAGCACGTCCTCGGTCCAGACGACGCGCGGGTCGGCGAGGAGAGCCTGGAGCTCAGCCGGCGCCATGTCAGATCTTCTCGACTCCGCACCATTCCGCCACGAACAGCGCCATCGCGGTGGTGATGCGCTTCACCGAGGCGAGGCTGACGCGCTCGTCGAAGCCGTGGATGTTCTGCGAGATCGGGCCGTAGCACAGCGCCGGGGCGCGGTCGTAGAGGGCGTAGACGCGGGTGTCGAGATAGGCTGCCGACATGAAGCTATCGAGCGCCCGGCCGGTCGTGGCCTCATGCGCATTCGCGAGCACGCGCTCCGCCTCGGAGCCGGGCTCGAGCACATAGCCTTCGGCGAAGAAGCCGTTGAAGGTGACCTTCGGCGGGTTGTTGGCGAAGAACCGGTCCTCGCGCGCGAAGGCCGACACCGCCTGCTCGATCTCGCGCGCGGCGTCGGCCGCGTGCACGCCGGGATAGATCGCGATGCGGCAGTCGAGCCGGCACCAGGCCGGCACCGAGGAGGCCCAGTCGCCGCCCTCGATCTTGCCGATGTTGAGGTTGATCGGGTGCGGATCGTCGGCGAAATGCTCGTGCGCGTGGCGGCGCTCGTTCCAGGCCGCCTCGAGCCGGCGTAGCGCCGCGACGACCCGGTAGGCGGCGTCGATGGCGTTCGCGCCAGCGCCCATGTCGCGCACATGGACGGCGTGGCCGCGCACCTCGATCTGGAACCAGATGACGCCGGCGTTCGCCCGCACGAGCTTCTCCTCCTCGGGCTCCGGGATCAGCACCGCGTCGGCCTTGTAGCCACGCAGATGCGTCATCAGCGCGCCGTTGCCGGTCGATTCCTCCTCGACGACCGACTGCACGTAGACGGTCGCGGCGGGCTGCAGCCCGATCCGCTTGAGCGCGTCGAGCGCGAAGAGGTTCGCGGCATGGCCGGTCTTCATGTCGCCGGCCCCGCGGCCGTACATCCAATCGCCCTCGATCACCGGCTCGAAGGGCGGATGGCGCCACATGTCCTCGGGGCCCGCCGGCACGACGTCGACATGCGCCTGCAGGATCAGCGAGCGGCCGCTCTCCTCCTTCGGGCGATGGATGCCGACGACGATCGGTGCGTCCGAGTGCTCGGCCGAGAACTTCGAGCCGCCGGGATGGCGCTCGATCGCCGCCCGGTCCATCGCGAACCGGTCCATGGCGTAGCCGCGCTTGCGCAAGGCGCGGAAGACGAAATCCTGGATCGCATGCTCCTCGCCGCGCAGCGAGCGGAAGCGGACGAGCTCCTGCGTGAAGGCGATCTGCTCGACGAAGCCGGCCTCGACCGAGGCGATGACGTGGTCGCGAAGGGAGGGATCGAGGGGCATGCGGGCGCGATCGCGAGGGGCGGGCCGCCACCTCACCCGATCGCGCGCGCCGGGACAAGCCCGGCGGCAAGGTGAACGCTTAGTTCACGCCCGTGGCGGCAGCCGCGAGCGCCAGCCGCCCCGCCTCGGGGGCACGTTTGGCGAAACCCGTCCGCGCCATGCGCTCGGCGAGATCGGTCGTACCGATGCGGCAGCTGCCGGAGGCCTCGCCTGGCGCCTCGATGCGATAGCGGCAGCTGACCTTGCGAAACCGCGTGATGAGCTCGAGCTGCGTCGCGGCGCGGGCAAGGCAGGGCTCGAGCCGGCCGTCGAGCGTGCGGCAGACCTCGCCGGCGCCGGGCAGCTCGAGGCCGGCGAGACGGATCCGCACCGAGGACGCCGCAAGCGTGCGGCCGTCGAGGGCCTGGATCTGGGCGAACTCCTCGTTGCGCCACTCGCTCGCACCCGGCGCCGGCGCGAACCCGCCGGGGACGAGCGAGCCCGTGACCGCCGGCTCGCCGGCTTTCGCGAAACGGGCCTGCGTCGGTAAAGCAGCAAAGCGCGGGTCGACCGGGCGCGCGACGACGACCCTGGCGGAGGTGGCAGGGATCGCGGCGACGACGCGCGAAGCCTGCGCCGAGGCGAGTCGCGCCTCGTCTTTCGCGAGAGCCTCGGACAGCGCCGCCGGTGCGGTCGGAGCGGCGGCGACCCTCGCGGGCGCATCCGCCGGCGCAAGCCCGGCCGCAGCCCCGGTCAGCAACCCTGCGACGCAAGCGGCGCGGGCAAGCACATTCGCGCGCTGGCGCCGCAGCGACCTCGGCGCGCCGGCCTGCGCGCGTGTCAGCCAGATCGCATCGCCGCTCTGAACCGTCTTCATGTCTGCCGCCCCAATCTGTTCTTGGGCAACAGTAAATCAGCAAGACACTCACGATCCGTGAAAGCAATCGTAACAAGTTTTCGGGTCTTGCGTTTACGTCTCCGGCAATGATGTGCGGCAGCCATCAAGGAGAAAGGATTGGTTCACTGCGCCGGCAACTCGGCGATTTGATTCACCCTTGATTCACGCCGCGGGCGTTTCCTGTCGGGCACAAGAAGACGGGGCGGGGAAGGCCATGACACGACAGAGCGAGACGGCAGGATTCGGGCCGCGGCCGCGGTGGCGGCGCTTCCATCAAGGGGCGCTCGCGCTCGCGGTCGCGGCGCCGCTCGCCGGCTCCGCGCTCCTCGTCGCGGCGGCGCTCGCACCGGCCTTGGCCCAGACCCGCATGGTCGAGATCGGCGAGAACAAGGTCGGCGGCGTGCGCGTCACACAGGGCAAATCGCAGACGCTGCAAACCACGCTCGGCTTCGTCGACCTCGTCGTCGGCGACCCCGAGATCGCCGACGTGATGCCGCTCACCGACCGCACCATGTACGTCCTCGGCAAGAAGCTCGGCACCACCAACGTCTCGGTCTACGATGCCGCGAAATCGCTCGTCGGCGTGATCGAGGTCGAGGTCGGCTACAACACGCCGCGGCTCGCCTCCGACGTCGAGGAGCGCCTTCCCGGCGAGCGCGCCCGCGTCTCCTCGGCGAATGGGCGCACCGTCCTCTCCGGCACCATGAACGACAGCGTCTCGGCGGCGCGCGCCGTCGCGCTCGCGAAGCAATACGGTCCGGAGGTGCTGAACGACCTCAAGGTCCGCGGCTCGCAGCAGGTCATGCTCGAGGTGCGCTTCGTCGAGGTGTCGCGCAACGCCGGCAAGGACGTCGGCGTCAATTGGCAGGCCGTCGGCAAGAACTTCGGCGACCCGACGAAGGGCGCGCTGAACTTCGGCGCGCTGCTCGGGAACGGCCTCGCTTCGGGCTCGACCCCCTTCGGCACCGTTCTCGGCCGTGTCCTTTCGAGCGGCGTGCAGGCGGACGTCCTGATCCAGGCGCTCGAGGAAAAGGGGCTCGTGCGCCGTCTCGCCGAGCCGAACCTCGTCGCCATGTCGGGCGAGAAGGCGAGCTTCCTCGCCGGCGGCGAGTTCCCGATCCCAGTCGCTGGCAACTTTCAGCAGATCACCGTCGAGTACAAGAAGTTCGGCGTCGGCCTGACTTTCCAGCCGACGGTCCTCGCCAACGGCGTGATCAATCTCAAGATCGAGCCCGAGGTCAGCCACATCGACACGACGAACTCGGTCCGCACCGGCGTCGTCGCGATCCCGGCGATCACGGTGCGCCGGGCATCGACCGTGATCGAGCTGCGCGACGGCCAGAGCTTCGCGATCGCGGGGCTCCTCCAGAGCGTCACCAGCGATACCCAACAGCAGCTGCCCTGGCTCGGCGACGTGCCGATCCTCGGCGCTCTGTTCCGCTCGGCCGCCTTCGAGAAGAAGGAGACCGACCTCGCGATCATCGTCACGCCGCGCCTCGTAACGCCGGCAAAGCCGGGCCAGCCCCTGCGCGTCCCGACCGACGACGCGCTGCCGGCGAGCGACGTCGACCGCTTCCTCACCGGCAAGCAGGAGGTCCCGGTCGCCAAGGCGGCGTCGGCGAGCCTCGTGGTGCCGCCCACCGGCCACATCCTCGACATCCGTACGGAGACCGCCCGTGTCGCAGCCTACTGATCGCTCGCCCGGCCTGCGCCTCGCCGCCGCCGCGCTCCTCGCCCTCTCGACCGCCGCCTGCACCGACTATGTCGAGCGCCGCGAGACCATCGCGGCGCACGCCGGCAACGCCGCTGCGGCAAACCGCGCCATCCACACCATCGATCCTTGGCCGCCGGGCTCATCCCGGACCGAGATCGAGGTCAGCGGCCGGCGCGTCGTCGACGCGATCGACCGTTACGAGGCGCCCCGCCCGCCCGGTGGCGGCGCGGCAGCGCCGGCGATCATGGCGATCCCGATGACGATGCCGGGCGCCTCGCCCGCCGCGAACTAAAACGTAGCGCGTCTTCGCCCGAAGGACGACCAGATGCACGACGCCGCCTCGCAACCTTCGACGATCCTGCTCATCGGGCCGGATACGGGCTTCCTCAACGCCATCGCCGGCGCCGCCGGCGGCATCCATGCCGCCTCGGTGACGATCGTGCCGGAGAGCGTCGAGCAGGCGGCGAAGCGCGCCGAGATCGACGCTGCCGCGGTCATCGTCGTCGACATCGATCCGCGCCGCCGCGAGAGCCTGATCGCCCTCCAGGGCATCACCATGCGCTGCTTCGGCCGCGCCCCGGTGATCGTCGTCGCCGATGCCTTCGACGACGCGCTCGTGCGCTGGCTGCTCCAGATCCGGGTTTCGGATTTCCTGCGCAAGCCGGTCGAGCCGAAGGACGTGCTCAAGGCCTGCATCAGGTCCTTGAAGGCAACCTCGAGCCTGCCGGACGACGGCAGCCAGATCATCTCGTTCCTGTCGCCCGCCGGCGGCGTCGGCACGACGACGCTCGCGATCGAGGCGGCGATGCTTCTGCGCAAGGCCGCGCCGAAGGATTCGGATTCGACCTGCCTCGTCGATCTCGACTTCCAGAACGGCACCTGCGCGGACTATCTCGACCTCGAGCCGCGGCTCGACCTCGACGAGATCGGCCCGCATCCGGAGCGGCTCGACCTGCAGCTCCTCGAGGTCATGTTC
>JAJKJG010000084.1 GCA_021154065.1 Methylobacterium sp. | reverse complement strand
GGCATCATTGCGGCCGGGATCGATGCCGGCGGCATGGGCTATGTCCTCGCCGACGAGACCGTCTCGGGGGCGGAGCCCGAGGCCTGGGCGGCGCGGGCCGTCGCGCTCTACCGGGCCTTGAAGGCCGACGCGCTCGTCGCCGAGGTCAACCAGGGTGGCGACATGGTCGCGGCGGTGGTGCGCCTCGTCGATCCGGGCGTGCCGGTGACGGCGGTCGTCGCGACGCGCGGCAAGCACGCCCGCGCCGAGCCGGTCTCGGCCCTCTACCGGCAGGGGCGCGTGCGCCACGCCGGCGCCTACCCGGCGCTCGAGGACGAGATGTGCGACTTCTCAGCCGTCGGCCTGTCGGGCGGGCGCTCGCCCGACCGCCTCGACGCGCTCGTCTGGGCGCTGACGCACCTCATGCTCGAGACGCGCGCCGAGCCGCGGGTGCGGGCGCTGTAAGCGCCGATCCCTTGATCGCGGCGCCGTTCCATCACACCTTTGGGGCGATGATCGCCACCGTCGCCGCCCGAATCCTCCTCGCCATCCTTATCGTCTTCCTCCTGCCGCTCGCCGTTCATGCGCTGTGGTGGGCGACGCGCGACGGCCGCGCGCCGGACTGGGGCAGCGCCGACTGGTCGAGCGCGAGGCTCTTGCCGCCGCCGAGCGCGAAGCCCGCGGCGCTGGTCTACGTCTACGCCGCCCGCACCGGGCGCTGGAAAGGCATCTTCGCGCACCACTCCTGGATCGTCGTCAAGGAGAAGAACGCCGCCCGCTACACCCGCTACGACAAGGTCGGCTGGGGCCGCCCGGTGCGCACCGACGGCTGGCCGCCGGACGGGCGATGGTTCTCGAACCCACCCGAGCTCGTCGTCGCGATCGAGGGCGAGGCGGCCGAGCGGCTCGTACCGCGGGTGCGCGCCGCCGTCGCCGGCTACCCCTACGGCGAGTGGGGCGGCTACCGCGCCTGGCCGGGCCCGAACTCGAACACGTTCGTCGCCCACGTCATGCGCGAGGTGCCCGAGCTGTCGGCAGTGCTGCCGCCGACCGCGCTCGGCAAGGACTGGCACCCGACCGGCAGCCTCCTAGGGTGGACCCCGAGCCGCACCGGCATCGAGCTGTCGCTCGGCGGCTTTGTCGGCGTCGCCGTCGGCTGGGTCGAGGGCATCGAGATCAACTTCCTCGGCCTCGTCGCCGGCCTCGACCTCCGCCGCCCGGCCCTCAAGCTCCCCGGCTGGGGGCGGATCGGGGTCGGCGCGGCCTGATCGGAAGCCGCCGGGCGAGAGCTTGCGGCTGGTACCCGGTCGTCATGACCCGAACACCCACCTGAGATTGTCCTGAAAAAAGCAATCCCACTGGGTTATGGCTCCGCCGTTCGCGGTGGATCCGCCGCTAACGTGGGCACACTTGCCGCTATGCTTCGCCCGGAGATAGTACCCGGACGGCGACAGGCGCTCGACCTTCCACTTGTGGTGATCCTGGTTCACGCAGTCCCACTGCGTGATGGCAGCGCCGTTGTCGTGCGAGGCGGCGGCGACCTGCATGCATTTTCCGCTGTGCTTCGCCTTGATGAAATAATGCTGATCGCCCGCGTCGGCCAGCACCCACTTGACATTGTCCTGCGCCAGGCAATCCCACTGCGATATGGTCGCGCCGTTTTCCGCCGACGCTCCGTTGACCTGGGCGCACTTGTCGCTGTGCATGGCGTGCATCGACATCGCCGGAGCCACCCCACCGGGCAGCACGAGAAACGCCTCGAGTGTATCGGCATGCCGTACCACCTGCCCGACTTGCGGCGTTCCCGCATCGACGAGCTTCTCGCCGCTTCCGGTCTCGACAAAATAGCCTGAAAACTGGAACGGGCGCGTCCGATCCATCCCCTTGGCGGGAGCGACCGCCGGCTTGTACCCGCAAGAGCCCGCCACCAGGGGATTGGCCGTCACCGGCTCGTCCTTACCGCTCGCCGTCACCGGGCCGGGCAGGAAGAAGGTCGCCCATCCCATGCAAACGTGGAGGTGAGGCCCGGGAGCTCCGGTCCGCCCGGCAAGGCCGATCATCCTGCCGCGCTTTACCGGCTCTCCATTCTTGAGCTTCTCCTTGATCCAGGACGGCACCGAGCCGTGCATCAGGTGAAGGTATTGGGTGTACTCGGTCGGCGCATGCTTGATCGTGACTTCATTGCTCAGGTAACCGCACGATCCGTCGGCAAAGCCGTTGCACGGGGTGCAATCAGGAATCGTCCACTCGGGACGAAAGACGGAGGGCCTGTCCGGCGTGGAATCGCGCACCACGACGACCGTGCCGTCGGCGGCGGCGAGCACCGGCTCTCCTTCGGTGGGCCCGTCGTTGCGGACCATGTCGAGACAGAAGCTGGCGTAGCCGCGATGGGAGTTGTCCGGCACGTTGTACGGCGTGTCGGACCCTTGCGAAACGGCCCACTTGCCCACGACCGGCAGCGTCAGCCTGGTCTGATGCACGGCGCCGATGGTCTTGGCCCCGGGCAGTATGGCAGTGTCGACATGCTTCGCCGAGCCTCTGGGGATCCAATAGGCGCCCGGCCCGGTCGGTGTGCCGAAGTCCGGCAGGCCTTCGAAGTCCCAGCCGGCGCGAAGGCCGCTCGCGGTTTCGGCCGCACCGAATTTCTGGATCTTCATGACCTGCGCGATCTCGGCCGGCGAGAGCGCATGGTCCCACACGGCGATGGCGGCGAGCTGCCCGTAGAACTGCGCGAAGGGCGCGGTCTTGCCGAAGCGGAGATTGCCGTGGCCCCAGGGCGCGGGTGGCAGCTGCAGCTCGTTCGGCGAGTTCAGGGTGGCTTTTCGGGGAGTCATAAGCTTCCCGTTAATATAGAGCTTCAACTTGAGCTTAGAATCGACGGTTATGGTGAGGTGATACCATTTCCCGGCTTCGAAACCGTCCTTCAGGTTGTCGATGTTTGCATAGACTCCCGTGACGGGATTTGCGGCGGGGCCGATCTGCACGAGAAGCGTCGGCCGGTCGGCGCTCCCTGAGTCCGTGTTATTCTTGGAAATCTGGTAGAAATCACCGGCCGCCGAATCGCGGCCGATCATGTTCCCGGTCATCGAGTTCGGGTAATCGAGCCGGAACCGGAAGCTGATGGAGTGCGCCTTGCCGGCGATCTCGCTCAGTGGAAATTTCGTGTCGACATGACTTTCGGTGAAGAACGCCACCGCCTTCTCGGCCCAGGCTTCCGTCGGAGGGGCTAAGACGAGCCACGCGAGGCCGGCCCATGCGAGACGAGTTGCAATCCGCCCGATGCCCATCCTGCGTCTCCTCCGTCGAACCTGCCGGACTCGCCCATTTGGTGAGCGTGAACAGTCTCGCCGGCCGCGGCGTCAACGGACGGCGCCGCCAGGCGCCTATGGCGTCCCGCGCCGCGCGGCCCGCGCCTCATCGACGAGGCGCGCCATCAGGTCCGGCTCGACGCGCACCGGCGCCGCCTCGTCGGCAAGGCGCGAGGGATCGAGATAGGGGATGAAGACCGGCTGTGCGCCCGTCAGCCAGATGGCGGCGATGTAGAGCGCCGGCACCTCGAGGATCCGGGCCTCGCAATCGTCCGGCATCGCCCGCGCCGCCTCTTCGGCGAGGTGCACCGCCTGCATCAGCCGTTCGGCGTTGCGATTGCGCGACAGGCTCGTGAACTTCGCGCTGTCGGCGCCGGTCTCCCTGACGTCCGCGTAGGCGGTGCCCTCGCCGCCTTCGATGAGGTAGCGCCAGCCGGACTGCGTCGCGCGCGCCAGGCTCTCGGGCCCATCGAGCTGGTCGAGGCCGAGCCGGTACACCGGCAGCGGCTGCGACAGGTTGAGAGGCCGATCCGAGAGTGCGGCGGCACTCTCGGCCGGCGCCAGGGCCTGGAGCGCGCGGTCGATCGCTTGCGGGCCGGAGCCCGGAGGCGTGCGCTTCCGAACGATTGCCATGTCAAGCTCCGATCGCGTTCGGATACTCTGCCGTGAAGGCTTCTTCGACGTCCGCGGCGGCCAGGGCAACGCGGGGGCGGTCGGTCAAGTAGGTATGGGTCCAGTCGCCGCCGCCCTGATAGGCGGAGGGAAACTCATCGAGCGCGACTCGGCTGTCGAGATAGATCGGATCCGAGATGTAGAGGTACTGCGACTCGTCCGGATCCGCCGCGACGAGCCACCCCGAGACGACCACGAAATGTCCGCCGCCGCCGTGCCAGGCAATCCGGGCGCAGACCGGTGAATTGCCGCTGATCTCGCCCTGCACCTCGTTGAGGGAAAGGCGACGATCCATCATCGTGCGGAGATTGCCAGTGATCTTGAGCGGCACTTCGAGGACGGACGGCGTGTTGCAGTTCGAGGGGCTCCCGCAGCAGTCGCTTCGCTTCAGGTTCTTGTTCGCGACGGTGCATTGCGTCCACGTGCTCGAGCGGTTGAAATAGAGCGAGACGCTGGTGCTCACCGCCGCCCAGCACCACTGCGTCTGCAGCTGTTTCTGGATCGAGAACACCAGCTTGCCGGACTGCGGACGGCCCGCGGCGGCAGCCTCCGCGCGCGCCCCGGCGGAAGCCGCCTCTCGCGATGCCGCGCCGGGCGCAATCACGGTGTGCGGTTGAAGGAATTGGGGAAACGCCATCTGCGACCTCGTTCGTGCCGTGCCGGTCTGCGCAAACCCACCGGGTCCGCCGCGGCAATGATACGCACGACAATGCGGCGCGCGCAATCGCAGGTTACAAATCGTTTCTCCGCGGCAGAGCGGATTGGCGATTCCGCTCGACGGGAACGAGCCGTCCCGCCACAACTCCCGCCATGACCCGCCCCAAGACCGAGGTCGACCTCGACAAGCTTCTCGCCGGCGACCGCGCCGCGCTGGCGCGGGCGATCACGCTCGTCGAATCGAAGCGCGCCGATCATCGCGCCGCGGCGCGGCGCCTTCTCGAGGCGGCGATGCCGGCGGCCGGAAGGGCGGTGCGGGTCGGCATCACCGGCGTGCCCGGGGTCGGCAAGTCGACGCTGATCGACGCGCTCGGGTCGAACCTCACGGCCGCGGGCGCCCGTGTCGCGGTGCTCGCCGTCGACCCGAGCTCGACCCGCAGCGGCGGCTCGATTCTCGGCGACAAGACCCGCATGGCGCGGCTCTCGGCCGACCCGCACGCCTTCATCCGGCCCTCGCCGACCTCGGGCACGCTCGGCGGCGTCGCCGCGAAGACGCGCGAGACGATGCTGCTCTGCGAGGCCGCGGGCTTCGACGTCGTGCTGGTCGAGACCGTCGGCGCCGGCCAGTCCGAGACCGCGGTCGCCGACCTCACCGACTTCTTCCTGGTGCTGATGCTGCCCGGCGCCGGCGACGCGCTGCAGGGCATCAAGAAGGGCGTGCTCGAGCTCGCCGACATGATCGCCGTCAACAAGGCCGACGGCGACAACGCGCCGCGCGCCTTAGCGGCCGCCGCCGAATACCGCGCCGCGCTGCACATCCTCACCCCGTCCTCGCCGACCTGGTCGCCGCCCGTCGTGACGGTCTCCGGGCTTTTAAACGAGGGCCTCGATGCGCTGTGGGGAAAGGTGCTCGAGCATCGCGCGAGGCTGACGGCGACCGGCGAGATCGAGCGCAAGCGCCGCGCCCAGGACGCGAAATGGATGTGGGCGCTCGTCGACGAGCGCCTGCGCGCGCGGCTCGCCGGCGAGCCCGCCCACCGCGAGCGGATGCGCCGGATCGAGCAGGCGGTCGCCAGGGGCGCGATGTCGCCGGCCGCCGGCGCCGACGAGATCGCGGCGCTTCTGGCGCTGTGATGCGCAGCCCGGCGGATGACGATCCGCCGGAGCCTTAAGATGGTGTCAGAGCCGGCCCATGAGCAGCAGGATGATGACGATGATCAGGATCACCCCGACGATTCCGCTCGGGCCATAGCCCCATCCGCGGCTGTAGCCCCAGTTCGGGATGGCGCCGATCAGCAACAGGATCAGGATGATGAGGAGAATGGTGCCAAGTGTCATCGTAGGCTCTCCCAGCCGTGATTTCCCGCCGCGAAGCATCGTTCGTGCTCGCCGACGCGGAAACATAACTTGGCAGTTAGGCGGTAAGTTCCCGAAGGCGGAGAGCCCGGACCCTTGAAACCTCGCCTTCTCGTCACCGGTTTCGGCCGCTTCCCGGGCATCTCGGTCAACCCGAGCGCCGAGATCGCCCGCCGCGTCGCGGCCTCGCCGCGCTGGCGCCGCCTCGGCATCGAGGCCGAGGCGCTGGTCATGCCGACCGCCTACGCCGCGATCGAAGCGGTGCTGGCGCCGGCGCTCGCCGGCGGCTTTGACGCCGTGCTGATGATCGGCGTCGCCGGGCGCGCGCGCCAGGTCCGCGTCGAGCGCCGAGCCGCGAACCGCGCGAGCCTCCTGTCGCCCGACGTCGAGCGGCGCCGCCGCACCGCGCCGGCGCTGGCGCCGGGCCCGTCGCACCGGGTAAGCCGCGCCGGCGCCAAGGCGGCGCTGGCGCGGCTGCGGCGCGCCGGCCTCCCCTGCCGTCTCTCGCAGGATGCCGGCCGGTACCTGTGCAACGCGTCCTATTTCGCCGCGCTCGCGGCGCCGATGCCGGTGCTGTTCCTGCACATCCCGCGGCCGCCGCGGCAGCGCCGCCGCCGGCCCGGCGCGAAGCCGGCCCGGCTCGGCTGGCACGAGCGGCTCGCCGCCGCCTTCGCCGATGTCGCCGTCGACCTCCTCGGCGCCGCGCGCCGCGGCTCTTGACGTTCGCACGCGATCGCGCCCGACCTGTCCGGTGGCCATCCCCCTCCTCTCCCTCCGCGGCCTCGACGTCCGCTTCCGCACCGGCGACGGGGTGCTGCATGCCGTGAAGGGCGTCGACCTCGACGTCGCCCCCGGCGAGACGGTCGCCATCGTCGGCGAATCCGGCTCCGGCAAGAGCCAGACGGCGCATGCCGTCATGGGGCTGCTTTCCGCCAACGGCTGGGCCGAAGGGTCGGTGCGCTACCGCGGCGCGGAGCTCATCGGGCTCGCGCCGGCGGCGCTGAACCGCATCCGCGGCGCCAAGATCGCGATGATCTTCCAGGAGCCGATGACCTCGCTCGATCCGCTCTACCGGGTCGGCGACCAGATCGCGCTGCCGCTGATCGCCCATCGCGGCCTGTCGCGGCGGCAGGCCCGGACGCGGGCGGTCGAGCTCCTCGATCTCGTGCGCATCGCCGACCCGAAGCGGCGCCTCGCATCCTACCCGCACGAGCTCTCGGGCGGCCAGCGCCAGCGCGTGATGATCGCCATGGCGATCGCGAACGACCCCGATCTCCTCATCGCCGACGAGGCGACGACGGCGCTCGACGTCACGGTCCAGGCGCGCATCCTGGCGCTTCTCGCCGACCTCAAGTCGCGCCTCGGCATGGCGATGGTGTTCATCACCCACGACCTCGGCATCGTGCGCTGCCTCGCCTCCCGCACCTACGTCATGCGCGACGGCGAGGTCGTCGAGAGCGGCGAGACGGCCGAGATCTTCGCGCGCCCGCGCCATGCCGGCACGCGCCGGCTGATCGAGGCCGAGCCGCGCGGCCGCAAGGCGCCGCCGGCGCCGGACGCGCCTGTGGTGCTCGAGGCCCGCGACATGCGCGTGACCTTCGCGCTGCGCGGCGGGCTGTTTGGGCGCGGCCGGCACGCGATCCGCGCCGTCGACGGCGTCGATCTTTCGGTGCGGGCCGGCGAGACCGTCGGCGTCGTCGGCGAATCCGGCTCCGGCAAGTCGACGCTCGGGCGCGCCGTCCTGAAGCTCGTCCCGGCGGCCGGACTCGTGCGCTTCGAGGACCGCAGCCTCGCCCCCCTCGATCGCGCCGCGATGCGGCCCCTGCGGCGCAGGCTCCAGATCGTTTTCCAGGACCCCTACGGCTCTCTGTCGCCGCGCATGACGGCGGGCGAGATCGTCACCGAGGGCCTCCTCGTCCACGAGCCGGCGATCTCGCGCCGGGAGCGCGACCGGCGCGCCGCGCAGGCCTTCGCGGAGGTGCGGCTCGACCCGGCCGGGCGCAACCGCTTCCCGCACGAGTTCTCGGGCGGCCAGCGCCAGCGCATCGCGATCGCGCGGGCGATGATCCTGCACCCGCGGCTCGTCGTCCTCGACGAGCCGACCTCGGCGCTCGACCGCTCGGTCCAGAAGGACATCGTCGAGCTCCTACGCGACCTGCAGGCGGCGCACGGGCTCGCCTATGTCTTCATCAGCCACGATCTCGCCGTCGTGCGCGCCGTCTCCGACCG
>JAJKJG010000083.1 GCA_021154065.1 Methylobacterium sp. | reverse complement strand
TCGAGGAAGCGCTGGCGATAGATCACGAAGTGCGGCAAGAAATGCGGGATCGACGCGCCCGCGCGACCCGCTTCCATTCGGAGCCGGGCAGGAGGATGGCCTGATGGAGCTTTTCGGCGTGGTGGGCGGAGCGGCCGGATCCCTGCTCGGCTACCTGATTCCGTTCCTCATCGTCCTCACGGTCGTGGTCTTCATCCACGAGCTCGGCCATTTTCTCGTCGGCCGCTGGTGCGGCGTCGGCGTCAACGCCTTCTCGATCGGATTCGGGCCCGAGCTCGTCGGCTTCACCGACCGCCACGGCACGCGCTGGAAGCTCTCGGCGATCCCGCTCGGCGGCTATGTGAAGTTCGCCGGCGACGTCAACGGCGCGAGCGTGCCGGATGCGGCGAGCCTCGCCCAGATGAGCCCGGCCGAGCGCGCCGTCAGCTTCCACCACAAGACCGTTCTCCAACGAGCCTTGGTCGTCGCGGCGGGCCCGATCGCGAATTTCCTGCTCGCGATCGCGATCTTCGCCGGCATCACCTATGTGAACGGGCGCCAGATCCTCGCCCCGCGCGTCGACGTGGTTCAGGTCGGCAGCGCCGCCGAGCGTGCCGGATTCAAGCCCGGCGACCTCGTCCTCGCCATCAACGGCCGTTCGATCTCGAGCTTCACCGACATGCAGCGGATCGTCAGCGCGAGCGCCGACGACGAGCTCAGCATCGCGATCGACCGCGACGGCCGCGAGATGACCCTGACCGCCGTGCCGGACCTCAAGGAGACCGAGACGCCCTTCGGCAAGCAGCGCATCGGGCTCCTCGGGCTCCAGGCCTCGCGCGGGCCGGACGACCTGAAGCTCGTCAAATACGGGCTCTTCGACTCGATCCGCCTCGGCGCGATGGAGACCTGGTACGTCGTCGAGCGGACCTTCACTTATATCGGGCGCCTCGTCGTCGGCCGCGAATCGGCGGACCAGCTCTCGGGACCGATCCGCATCGCGCAGGTGTCGGGCCAGGTCGCGACCCTCGGCGGCACCGCCGGCCTCGTCAGCCTCGTCGCCGTGCTCTCGGTGTCGATCGGCCTGATCAACCTGTTCCCGATCCCGCTGCTCGATGGCGGGCACCTTTTGTTCTACGGAATCGAGGCGCTGCGCGGCCGCCCCTTGAGCGACCGGGCCCAGGAGATCGGGTTCCGCATCGGGCTTGCCATCGTCGTGATGCTGATGCTGTTCGCGACCTGGAACGACATCGTCCATCTCGGAGCGTCGTTTGCCGCCCGAGGGACGTGACGCAAGAACGTGACACGAAGGACACGCCCCGGCAAAATGCCGAGGCGGCGGGGGTGGCCAGCGTTTGCATCGGGGTCGATGTTCGATAGAAGCGGGTCCGACCATAGGGTTGGGGCACTATGCCCATGGCCCGCGGTGAACTCGCGAGACAGAAGAACGAGACGGGTCAGATTGATGAAATTGACGATGACGAGCCGCCGTAGCGTGGCGATCGCCACCTTCGCGGCAGCGGTCTTCCTCGCTGTCTTCGGGATTGCTGGGCCGGCTCAGGCGCAGCAGGTGATCGTCCAGGGCAACCAGCGCGTCGATTCGGAAACGGTTCGCTCCTACATCTCTGGCGCCGGCGCCGGCTCGCTCGAGGAGGCCCGTCGCAACCTCCTTCAGACCGGCATGTTCTCGGACGTGCGCATCACCCGCCAGGGCTCGCAGATCGTCGTCAGGGTGAGCGAGAACCGGCTGATCAACCGGGTCGTGTTCGAGGGCAACCGCAAGGTCGAGCGGGCGACGCTCGAGCCCGAGGTCCAGACCAAGGCGCGCGGCGCCTACTCGCCGGCGACGGTCGAGGCCGACGTGCAGCGCATCCTCGACATCTACAAGCGCACCGGCCGCGGTCTCGCGAGCGTCACGCCGCGGGTCGTCGATCTGCCGAACGGCCGCATCGACGTCGTGTTCGCGATCAACGAGGGCGACAAGACCGGCATCAAGGAGATCAACTTCGTCGGAAACCGCGCCTATTCGAACTCGCGCCTGCGCGATCTGATGACCTCGACCGAGTCGAACTTCCTCAGCTTCCTCAAGAACACGGACGTCTACGACCCCGACCGGCTCACCTCCGACCAGGAGCTGATCCGCCGCTACTACCTCAAGAACGGCTACGCCGATTTCCGCGTGCTGGCGACCGACGCGCAATTCGACGCCGCGCGGGGCGGCTGGATCGTCACCATCACGGTCGAGGAGGGCGAGCAATACCGCGTCGGCGCCGTCAATATCGATTCGCGCATCGGCGAGGTCGATCCCGAGACGCTGCGCCGGCGCGTGCGCACCTCGGCCGGGCAGGTCTACAACGCCGAGGCGGTCGAGCGCTCGCTCACCGACGTGACCACGGAGGTCGCCCGGCGCGGCTATGCCTTCGCCCAGGTCCGCCCGACCGGCATGCGCGATCCGGCGACCCGCACCATCAACATCGGCTATGTGGTCGAGGAGGGCCCGCGGGTCTACATCGAGCGCATCAACGTCCGCGGCAACACACGCACGCGCGACTACGTCATCCGGCGCGAGCTCGATGTCGCCGAGGGCGACGCCTACAACAAGGTGCTCCTCGATCGCGGCGAGCGCCGGCTGAACAACCTCGGCTACTTCAAGAAGGTCCGGGTCACGAACGAGCCGGGCTCGGCTCCGGACCGGGTGATCGTCAACATCGACCTCGAGGACCAGCCGACCGGCGCGTTCTCGATCGCCGGCGGCTACTCGACCGTCGACGGAATCATCGGCGAGGTGTCGGTCAGCGAATCGAACTTCCTCGGCCGCGGACACTTCGTGCGGCTCGCCGGCAATTGGGGCCAGCGCGCGAAGGGCATCGATTTCTCCTTCACCGAGCCCTACTTCCTCGGCTACCGGATGGCGGCGGGCTTCGACCTGTTCACGAAGTACAGCGACAACACCAAGTACGCGCGCTACGAGAGCCGCGTCACCGGCGGCACGCTGCGCCTCGGACTGCCGGTGACCGAGGAGTTCGGCTTCACGCTGCGCTATTCGCTGTTCCAGACCGACCTGAAGATCCCGAACACGATCAAGCAGCCCTATAACGACTGCGCCGTGCCGATCCCGAACTATACGCTCCTCAACGCGCCGGGCACGCCCAACGCCGGCCAGCCGCTCTATCCGAACTGCGCCTATGACGGCGAGACCTCGATCGTCATCAAGGAGGCGGCGGGCAAGACCGTCACGTCGCTCGCCGGCGTGACCCTCGGCTTCTCGACCCTCGACAACGCCAAGAATCCGAAGAGCGGCTTCTATGCCGAGCTCAAGCCCGACATCGCCGGGCTCGGCGGCGATTCGAAGTATGCCCGCGTCTCGGCGGACGCGCGCTACTATCACGAGCTGATGGAGGACGTCGTCGGGGTCGTGCACGGCCAAGCCGGCTACATCCGCGGCTTCGGCGAAAACGGGCTGCGGGTCACCGACCAGTACTTCCTCGGCCCGACCCTCGTCCGCGGCTTCGAATCGGCCGGCATCGGCCCGCGCGACATCTCGTCCGGCGACCCGAACGGCAGCGCCATCGGCGGCACCACCTACGCCGGCCTCTCCTACGAGGTCCAGTTCCCGCTCTGGGGGCTGCCGCGCGACCTCGGGCTCAAGGGCGCGATCTTCGCCGACGCCGGCACGCTGTTCGGCTACAAGGGCAAGAAGTTCTTCGACGTGAACGGCGATTACCTGATCTCCGGCTTCGCACCGGCGACCGGCTGCGTCGTCACCGCCGCTCTGACCGTGATCCCGGAGTGCGTCTCGGTGCTCGACAACCACAAGATCCGCTCGTCCGTCGGCGCCTCGCTGTTGTGGAACTCGCCGCTCGGCCCGATCCGGTTCGACTATGCCTTCGCACTGTCGAAGGAGGAGGGCATCATCAGCCCGGTCAGCGGGTTGAGGACCGGCGGCGACCGCACCCAGGCGTTCCGCTTCTCGGGCGGCAGCCGGTTCTAAGGGCGAGGCCTCGCCGCAAGGCGGGGCCCTGCCGTTGCCGGATCTCCCTGCGGAGGTCGCCATGGCCGAAGCGAGCTTCTTCCCGCGCGCCGAGCCGCTGAGCGTCGCCGACATCGCGGCGCTTGCCCGGATCGACCTGCCGCGCGGCGCCTGTGGCACCGCGACGATCTCCGGCGCCGCGCCGCTCGAGACCGCCGGACCGGACGATCTCGTCTACATGGACAACGCCAAATACGCCGAGGTGCTGGGCTCGACCCGGGCCGGCGCCTGCCTCGTCTCGAAGCGCTTCGCCGGCCGGGTTCCGGCGGGGACCGTCGCCCTCGTGACGCCGCAGCCCTACGAGGTGTTCGCCCAGGCGCTTGCCCGTCTCTACCCTTCGGCGATGCGGCCCGCGTCGGGCTTCGGCGCCGCCGGCGTGTCGCCCGGCTCCTCGGTCCATCCGACGGCCCGCCTCGAGCACAACGTGACCGTCGACCCCGGGGCGGTGATCGGGCCTGAGGCGGAGATCGGGTCCGGCACGGTGATCGGCGCCCACGCAGTGATCGGCCCGCAGGTCCGGATCGGCCGCGATTGCTCGATCGGCCCGACCGCGACCGTGCTCAACGCCTTCCTCGGCAACCGCGTCATCCTCCATCCCGGCGTACGCGTCGGCCAGGACGGCTTCGGCTTCGCCATGGGCCCGCGCGGCCACAAGAAAGTGCCGCAGATCGGCCGCGTCATCATCCAGGACGACGTCGAGATCGGCTCCAACACCACGGTCGACCGGGGCGCCAGCCGCGACACCGTGATCGGCGAGGGAACGAAGATCGATAACCTCGTCCAGATCGGGCACAACGTCGTCGTCGGACGCCATTGCGTCATCATCTCGCAGACCGGCATCTCGGGCTCGACGACGATCGAGGATTTCGTCCTCCTCGGCGGGCAGGTCGGCGTCGTCGGTCATGTCCGGATCGGGGCCGGAGCCCAGATCGCCGGCTCGAGCAACGTCAACAGCGACGTGCCGCCGGGCGCGCGCTGGGGCGGCACCCCGGCAAAGCCGATCCGGGACTGGTTCCGCGAGATGACGACCCTGAAAAACCTTGCATCGCGGCCCGTTCTCGCCAAAGACGACGGAGCGCCCGCGCCCGAATAGCCTGCGCGGCCGGCTTAAGGACGGTAGTCCGGATGACCGAAACGCCGAACCAGCTGGAGTCCGCGGACATCCTGCGCATCATGGAGGCGCTGCCGCACCGCTATCCGTTCCTCCTCGTCGACAAGATCATCGAGATCGACGGCGACACGTCCTGCATCGGCATCAAGAACGTGACCATGAACGAACCCCAATTCATGGGGCATTTCCCGACGCGGCCGCTGTTCCCGGGCGTGCTCATCGTCGAGGGCATGGCGCAGACCGCCGGCGCGGTTTGCGTGTTGACGAAGCTCAGCCAGCTCAAGCGGCCGACGCAAGTGTTCTTCATGACCATCGACAAGGCGAAGTTCCGCAAGCCCGTGGTGCCCGGCGACGTCATCGAGTACCACATGAGGAAGATCAACAACCGCCGCAACATGTGGTGGTTCAGAGGCGAGGCGAAGGTCGCGGGCGTGATCGTCGCCGAGGCCGAGGTCGGCGCCATGCTGGTGACCGAATGAACGAGGCCGGCCGCTTCCAGGAGACGTTCATCCACCCGTCCGCCGTCGTCGAGCCGGGCGCAAAGCTCGGCGAGGGGGTGAGGATCGGGCCGTTCTGCGTCATCGGCGCAAACGTCGAGCTCGGAGCCGGGTCGCAGCTCATGAGCCACGTCGTGCTGGCCGGGCACACCACGATCGGGCCGCGCGCCAAGATCTTCCCCTTCGCCTCCGTCGGCCACCAGCCGCAGGACCTGAAATATGCCGGCGAGCCGACGGTGCTCCTCGTCGGATCGGACTGCACCATCCGGGAAGGCGTGACCCTCAATCCAGGCACGGCGCAGGGCACGTCGCGGACGAGCGTCGGCGATCACTGCTTCTTCCTCGCCAACTCGCACGTCGCCCACGACTGCGTCATCGGCGACAACGTCATCATGTCGAACAACGTCATGCTCGGCGGGCATTGCAAGATCGGCGACTACGCCATCCTCGGCGGCGGCGTCGGCGTGCATCAGTTCGTGCGCGTCGGGGCGCATGCGTTCGCGGCCGGCATGTCGGCGCTCGCCGAGGACATCATCCCGTACGGGATGGCGATCGGCAACCGCGCGCACCTCGCCGGCCTCAACATCGTCGGCATGCGGCGGCGCGGCTTCACCCGCGACCAGATCCACGACATCCGCCGCGCCTACCGGCTGCTCTTCGCCAACGAAGGCACCCTCAAGGAGCGGGTCGAGGACGTCGCCGAGGAGTTCGCGACGCACCAGTTCGTGCACGAGATCCTCGACTTCATCCGCGACGGCGGCGACCGCGCCATCTGCACGCCCCGGAGCGACCCCGCGGAGGCGGGTTGATGGCCGCCGACGCCGGCCCGATCGCCATCCTGGCGGGGTCGGATCAACTGCCGGTGCTGCTCTCAGACCGCCTGCGCCGCGACGGCCGGGATCACAGGATTCTCGCCTTCCGAGGCTTTGCCGCGCCGGAGACCCGCAGCCGCGCCGACGCGATCGTCGATCTCCTCGACGTTCGGCGCACGCAGAGCATCATCGCGGGGTGGCGCCCGAGCATCGTGATCCTTGCCGGCGCGGTGCGCCGGCCGCAGCCTTCGGCGTTCCTGAACACCTTCTCGGCCTTGCGCAATGGGCGTGAGCTCGCGCACCTCCTGGCGCAGGGCGACGATGGGCTGCTGCGCAGCGCCGTCAGGTTCTTCGAGGAGCAGGGCTACCGCGTCCTCGGGGCGCACGAGCTCGCGCCCGAGCTCCTCGCGGCGCCCGACCTCTACACGCGCGCCGCGCCCGAGCCGAGGGAGGCCCGCGCCGTCGCGGTCGGCTTCTCGATGCTAGCAGACCTTGCGCCGCACGACATGGGTCAGGCCTGCATCGTCGCGGGCGAGCGCATCCTGGCGATCGAGGGTCCGGAGGGCACCGATAGCATGCTCGCCCGGGTGCGGGCCTTCCGCCGCCGCTTCAGCCGCGTCCGTGTCGACCCCGGCGGCGTCCTGGTCAAGACCGCAAAGCACGGCCAGGATCTCAGGGTCGACCTCCCCGCCATCGGCCCGCGGACGATGATCAACGCCCGACGCGCTGGCCTCAAGGGCGTCGCCGTCGGCAGCGGCGTCACGCTCATCCTCAACCAGGAGGAGACGATCGCGACCGCCGACCGCCTCGGGCTGTTCCTTGTTGCGGTCGAGCCGGAGCATGCGGCAGCAGCCGGGCGCGTCGCCGCGGGGAACGGCCGGTGAGCGAGGCGAGCCCGCGCTTCGTCTGGCTCGTCGCCGGCGAGGAATCCGGCGACCAGCTCGGCGCCAAGCTGATGCGGGCCCTCAAAGCGCGCCTCGGCGAGGGCAACGTGCGCTTTCGCGGCGTCGGCGGCCACGCCATGGCCGGGGAGGGGCTGTCGCTGCTCTTCCCGCTCTCCGACATCGCGGTCATGGGGCTGGTGCACGTCCTGAAGCGCCTGCCCCTGATCCTGCGCCGCGCCTATGCGGCCGTCGCGGCGATCGTCGCCGAGCGCCCCGACGCGCTCGTCATCATCGACGCCCCGGATTTCACCCATGCGGTCGCGAAGCGCGTGCGCAAGAGGCTGCCGCAGCTGCCGATCATCGACTATGTCAGCCCGACGGTCTGGGCCTGGCGCCCGGGGCGCGCGCGCCGGATGCGCCCCTACGTCGATCATATCCTCGCCATCAAGCCGTTCGAGCCGGAAGCGCTGCGCCGTCTTGATGGTCCGGCCTGCACCTATATCGGCCATCCGCTCGTCGAGCGGATGGCCGATCTGCGCCCAGGCGCGGGCGAACGGCGGCCGCTCGACGAAGATCCGGTCGAGCTGCTCGTCCTGCCCGGCAGCCGCCGCTCGGAGATCGCGCGGCTGATGGAGCCCTTCGGCGCCGCGCTCGGGCGCGCGATCCCGCAGCTCGGCCGGCCGGTCTCCCTGACGCTGCCGGCGGTTTCGCACCTCGCGGCCGAGATCGAGGCCGCGACGCAAGCCTGGCCCATCCGCCCGCGCATCGTGCTCGGCGAGGCGGAGAAATACGCCGCCTTCCGGAAGGCCCATGCGGCTTTGGCTGCGTCCGGCACCGTCACCCTGGAGCTTGCCATCGCCGGCGTGCCGATGGTCATGGCCTACAAGGTCTCGTGGGTCGAGGAGCAGATCGGGCGCCTCATCAACGTGCCGTCCTTCGTGCTCGCAAACCTCGTGCTCGGCGAGAACGTCGTGCCGGAGTTCGTGCAGGGCGACTGCACCGCAGAAAAGCTCGCGGCGGCGCTGCTGCCGCTGCTGCGCGACACCCCGGAGCGCCGCCGGCAGCTCGCGGCGTTGGCGCGCATGGAAAGCGTCATGGAAGCGGGCGACGACGCTCCGAGTGACCGCGCCGCGCGCATCGTGTGCGAGGTGATCGAACAAAAGCGGCGGGCGACGGGCGCCGCGACCGCGTGATTCACGCGGCCGGCGCGCCCCACAGCCGCTGCAGCTGGCTGATGTCGCCGTTGAACAGGTCCCGGTCGCAGCGCCCGATGCCCGCGACCGTGTGAGGCTCGGGGCCGAAGGCGCCGTCGGTGTACTGCCACAGCGTCCAGGTCGGCCAGCCTTCGGGCACGTGCGGGATCGGCCCGTATTCGGCGAGCCAGAACCAGCACTGGGCGAGGATCGGATCGGCATTGCCGCCCAGGAGCTCCTTCAGGTAGGAGCCGCCGTAGAGGCCCGGGTAGCGCCCGGTCGCCTGCTGCACGGCCGTCACGAAGGTTCGCGCCTGGTCGAGGCTCATGCTCGACCCGGTGGGATTGTGCTCGAGGTCGAGGGCGAGGAGGGTGCCGGGATCGGCGCCGGTAACGGCGAGGAAGTGCTGGGCCTGCGCCTGCGGGTCGTCGCCGGTGGCGAAGTGGTAGGCGCCCCACATCAGCCCCGCGGCCTGCGCCTGCGCGTGGTCGCCGCGTAGGTCGGGTCGACGCCGTCCGCCCCCTGCGTCGCCTTGTGGATGACCCCGACGATCCCGCCCTGCCGCGCCGCGGTGAAGTCCGGGTCGCGGTTGTAGTGCGAGATGTCGATGACGGCATTGAGCGGGGGCATCGGTTGCATTCGATGGATGCGCAAAGCTTAAAATGCTCGCACTCCGAGGCGCAACCGGAAAGCCCGGCCCGCCTCAGCCCGCAAAGAAGCCCTCGACCTCCACCGCGATCCCCGGCGGGTCCATGACGAGTGTGCCGGACCGAACGATGCCGGTCTCGATCCGCCCGTCGCTCTTGCGCTCGTGGTGGATGACCGTACGATTCTTCGTCTTCACGATGAGGTAGTGCCGCACCGACGGAAGCCGGAAATAGTCGTCGAGCTTGGCCCCGACGTCGAGGGACCGACTGGACGGCGAGACGACCTCGACGACAATAATCGGATCGTTGAGCTCAACCGCTGCATCGTCGACGGGCTCGCCACAGCGCACCAGCGCGTCCGGTTCGTAGACCGTTCGAGCGTCCACGCGTACGGACATGCCGTCGGAAAACGCTTCGCATGGCAGTGCGCGCTCGCGGAGTGCGTCCGACAAGCTCCTCCAGACCAGCGCCTTCGACCGCGCATGGCCGGTACGCTCCGGCGACATGGCGACGACTTCCCCGGACGCGAGCTCGTAGCGCCTCGGCTGATTCATCGCCCACGGGATGAACTCGTCCGCCGTCATCCGCAGCCTGGTATGAGCGGTCATGCGCAATTCCGATCGCGCCGTCATTGTCTCAGCAAATCGTGAACGAGAAAACCCCGCGAGGCTCTCCTACGGTTCCGCGAGAGCGGCTCACGCTCGTTGGGCGATGGTCAAATAATCCCGCCGCGTCGCCCCGGTGTAGAGCTGGCGCGGGCGGCCGATCTTCTGCGACGGGTCTTCGATCATCTCCTTCCACTGCGCGATCCAGCCGACTGTGCGGGCGAGCGCGAACAGCACCGTGAACATCGACGTCGGGAAGCCCATCGCCTTCAAGGTGATGCCGGAATAGAAATCGATGTTCGGATAGAGCTTCTTCTCGAGGAAGTACTCGTCCTTGAGCGCGATCTGCTCGAGCTCGATCGCGACGTCGAGGAGCGGGTCGTCCTTGATGCCGAGCTCGTTCAGGACCTCGTGCGTCGTCTTCTGCATGATGCGGGCGCGCGG
>JAJKJG010000082.1 GCA_021154065.1 Methylobacterium sp. | reverse complement strand
CGGCGGCTACTTCAAGATCATCAACCGCGCCGTCCCAGATGCGCTGCGCGCGCTCGGCTATGGCGAGGCCGAGATCGCCGAGATCGAGGCCTATGCGGTCGGCCACGGCTCGCTCGGCCAGGCGCCGGGCATCAACGCCGCGACCCTGAAGGCGCGCGGCTTCACCGACGAGAAGATCGCGGCGGTCGAGAAGGACCTCAAGGCCGCCTTCGACATCAAGTTCGTGTTCAACCGGTGGACGCTCGGCGAGGACTTCCTGCGCGACACGCTCGGCATCCCGGCCGAAAAGCTCGCCGATCCGGCGTTCGAGATCCTGCCCTTCCTCGGCTTCTCGAAGGCCGACATCGAGGCCGCGAATATCCATGTCTGCGGCGCCATGACGCTCGAGGGCGCGCCGCATCTTCGCCACGAGCACTACCCGGTGTTCGATTGCGCGAACCCGTGCGGGCGCATCGGGAAACGCTACCTCTCGGTCGAGAGCCACATCCGCATGATGGCGGCGGCGCAGCCCTTCATCTCGGGGGCGATCTCGAAGACCATCAACATGCCGAATGACGCGACCGTCGAGGACTGCAAGTCGGCCTACATGCTCTCCTGGCGCCTGGCGCTCAAGGCCAACGCGCTCTACCGCGACGGCTCGAAGCTGTCGCAGCCGCTGAACGCGGCGCTGATCGCCGACGAGGAGGAGGACGAGCTCGACGCCGTCGACGCGCTCCTCGCCCAGCCGACCGCGGCGCGCACCACCGAGGTCGCGGAGCGGATCGTCGAGCGCGTCATCGAGCGCGTCGAGCGCATCCGCGCCCGCGAGAAGATGCCCGACCGCCGCACCGGCTACACCCAGAAGGCGGTCGTCGGGAACCACAAGGTCTATCTCCACACCGGCGAGTACGCCGACGGGCGCCTCGGCGAGATCTTCATCGACATGCACAAGGAGGGCGCCGCCTTCAGAGCGATGATGAACAACTTCGCCATCGCGATCTCGCTCGGCCTGCAATACGGCGTGCCGCTCGAGGAGTATGTCGAGGCCTTCACCTTCACGCGATTCGAGCCGGCGGGCTTCGTGCAGGGCAACGAGCGCATCAAGAACGCGACCTCGATCCTCGACTACGTCTTCCGCGAGCTCGCGATCTCGTATCTCGGCCGCACCGAGCTCGGCCATGTCGATCCGTCCGAGATCGGCCCCGACGTCCTCGGCCGCGGCCAGGCCGAAGGCAAGGCGCCGGACGAGGGCGCGCCGCCGCCCGCCCGCCAGGTGGTCTCGACCGGCTTCGTGCGCGGCAAGCAGGACCGCTTCATGCTGATCCAGGGCGGCGCCGGCTACGCCACCGCCGGCGCGACGGCGCTGGCGCCTGGCTACGACACGGCGCCGGAGGCGCGCGTCGGCGTCCTCGACCTCCCCTTCTCCCCGCCGCTCGCCGCCGCCGCGGGGCCCTCTGTCGCCGACAAGCGCGTCGAGGCGCGCATGAAGGGCTACGAGGGCGAGGCGTGCCCGGAGTGCGCCAACTTCACGCTGGTGCGAAATGGGACGTGCTTGAAGTGCGACACGTGCGGGGGGACGACGGGGTGTAGCTAGACCCAGCGATGACTGCTCACCCGGCTGAAGGCAGACCGACATGCCGGTCATCCTTCGTCGAGATGGGCTGCGCTATCTCTTTTTCTCGAACGAGGGGGAACCGCGCGAGCCGCCCCCTATCCATGTCCGCGGCGCCGGCAACGATGCAAAGGTCTGGCTTGAGCCTGATGTCGTGCTCGTTGAGAGCTACGGGTTCAACTCAGGGGAACTGAGGCGTATCTTGAGGGTCGTGCACGAGAACAGAGCGGCATTGTTGAGGGCCTGGCATGACCATTTCGGCGACGACGGTTCGCTTTGACGACGCCACCATGTGGGTGGAACTCGCCGACGGGCGTACGCTTGGCGTGCCGCTCGCGTGGTTCCCACGTCTCCTCGACGCCAGCCCGACGAACCGCGAAAAAGTCGAGATCGGCCATTTTGGCCTCCACTGGGAACACCTCGACGAAGACATCTCCATCGCCGGCCTCCTCGCCGGACGCGGGGACATGACGAGGCGGGTGGAAGCGTCCGCGTGATCCTACGCCCCTACCGCAGCAACGCCATCACCGCGGCGGTGTCGTAGTAGAACGGCGTGCCGTCGATCAGGCGGTCGCGCTGGAAGCGCGGCACCTCGGCGAAGGGCTGCGTGATCGAGCGGCCCGTGGCGCGGGAGGTCGGATGCAACGTGCAGGCCATGAAGAGGGTGTCGCCGTCCCGGGCGGAGCGAAAATCCTACGGGCAGGTGCCGGGCACGCCTTGCAGGCAGGGCTCGCGGCCGGGGCGTTCGACGCGGAAGGATTCGACGTAGCCGCCCTTGGCCTGCGTGACGAAGACGGTCTTTCCGTCGGGGCCGCCGAAGGTCAGGTTGGTCGGGTTCTTGGCGGTGAGGGGCACGTGGCGGATGACGGTGCGGCTCTGCGGATCGACCACGTCGACGGTGCCGCTCTCCACCCGCGCCACGTAGATCTTGCCGTCAACATCGGTGCGCAGCCCGTCGAGGTCGGCGTCGAACTTGATGAGGGGCCGCGGCGGTGCCACGAGCCGGTCGCCGTCGATGCGGTAGGCCCATAACTGGTGGCTGCTCGACTCGCCGACGTAGAGCGTGCGCCCGTCCGGGCTGAGGTCGAGGCCGTTGGTGCGGCCCATGGCGCGCGAGCTCGTCATGACGACGGCGCGCGCCGTGCCGTCCGGTGCCCGGCTGATCCGCCAGATGCGCCCTGTGCGCGTGCCGGGTTTCGGGTCGCTCGCATAAAGCGTCCCGTCGGCGGCGATCGCGAGGTCGTTCGGCTGGTCGAAGAGGCCGGACCGCGGCTGCGGCGGGAAATAGCGGCGGGGCGTCGCTTGACCCGGCTCGAAGACGAAGATCGTGTGAGCCTTGAAGTCCGCGACGTACATGCGTCCTTCGCGGTCGAAGCGGATGCCGTTGCCGATGCTGCCGTTCGGGAGCGTGGCGAACAGCTCGGAGGTCGAGGCGCCGGGGCGCACCCGGCCGATCGTACCCTTCTGGCCGAGATTGACGACATAGAGGTTGCCGGCGGCGTCCACGGCCGGCCCCTCGACGCCGTCAGGATATTCGCCCGGGGTCGTCAGCCGCCGGCTCTCGAACAGCGCTTCGGCAACCGCACCGGAGCTCGCTGCCCCCCGAAGAGCAGCGTCGCGGCTGCAGCAGCTGCGGTGAGTTTCATCACGCCCCCGATCTCAATCATGCAGTGCATAGCATAGGTGAAGCGGTGTCGCGAGAGCAGGCGCTGCAAAGGTCGGGGCCGGCCGGCATGGCCGGCGGAGCACGACCCTGACAGCCCCGTTCACCGTGAAAAGCTGACGCAGGTGCGCACGCGTTCGGGCCGGGTTATCCTTCACGCCGACGGCATGGCGCCTCGAAGGCGCGAGAGCGGGCGATGACGCCGGCGTCTCAGGCGATCGGCAAGGAGTTCCGAATGACGAAGATCGGGAAATTCAGGACGGTCGCCGCCGCGGCCCTGGCGGCGCTCGCGGGCGCGGCCGGCGAGGCGCGCGCCGCGCAGTGCGGCAATTCGGCGGCCGGGTTCGAGGGCTGGAAGCGGCAGTTCGCCGAGGAGGCGCGGAGCAGGGTCAGCGCCTCGGCAATCTCGGCGCTGATGGGGACCCAGTATGCCTCGGCGACGATCGCCGCCGATCGCGGCCAGCGCAGCTTCAGGCTCTCGCTCGACCAGTTCCTCGCCAAGCGCGGCGGTTCAGCGATCGTTTCGCGCGGGCGCGCGCTCAAGCAGTCGAACGCCGCGCTGTTCGCGCAGATCGAGCAGCGCTACGGCGTGCCGCCCGGGCCGCTGCTCGCGATCTGGGGCATGGAGACCGCCTTCGGCGCCCAGCGCGGCAACCAGAACGTCCTCTCGGCGGTTGCGACCCTCGCCTATGATTGCCGGCGCAGCGCCTATTTCACCGACCAGCTCTACGCGGCGCTGACGCTGATCGATCGCGGCGTCCTGGCGCCGGGCTCGCGCGGCTCGATGCACGGCGAGGTCGGCCATACGCAATTCCTGCCGAAGAGCATCCTGAACTACGGCACCGGCGGCAGCCTCGACAATTCGAGCGCGGCGCTGATGTCGACGGCGAACTTCCTCCGGGGCCATGGCTGGAGCGCCGGCGGCGGCTACCAGCCCGGCCAGGCGAACTTCGGCGCCATCCAGGCCTGGAACGCGGCCTCGGTCTATCAGCGCGCGATCGCCATCATCGGCCAGCAGATCGACGGGCGCTGAAGCGCGCGCCTGCGCGGCGGGAGCGCGCCCCGAACCCGGCCTAGCGTTTGCCGCTGCCATGCCTGCTTGCGGTGCTGCTCGGCGAGGATCGCCGCCGGCGTGACCGAGGCGGCGGCCGTCTGGAGCTTGTTCTTCCAGCCGGCGACGACGTCGCCCTCGCCTTTCAGCATGGCCTCGAAGCCGGTCTTCGCGACGTCGGCGGGGTCGGCCTTCGAGCTCTGGCCGACGGCGGTGTCCATCATGTCGGCGCGCTCGAAGAACGCGGTGTCGGTGACGCCGGGCATCAGGCAGGTGACGGTGACGCCGCTGTCCTTGAGCTCGTTGCGCAGCGCCCAGGCGAACGAATCGATGAACGCCTTGGTGCCGTTGTAGACGGCGTGGAAGCTGCCCGGGATTAAGCCCGCGACCGAGCCGGTGATCAGGATGCGGCCGGCGCCGCGGGAGCGCATCTCGCGCCCGACCTTCTGCACGAGGTAGATCGTGCCGGTGATGTTGGTGTCGATGACGTGCCGGGCTAGCGCAAAATCCTGGTCGAGGAAGCCGTGCGCGAGCCCGTGACCGGCATTGGCGAGGAGCGCCTCGACCGAGCGTCCTTTCGCCGCCGCATGGAGCCTGTCGACGCCCTCGAGCGTCGCGAGGTCGGTCTCGACGGTCTCGACGTTCGCGCCGGCGGCGCGCAGATCCCGCGCCGCATCGGCGAGCGGCCGGTCGGCGGCGATGACGAGGTCGTAGCCGTTCTCGGCGCAGAGCCGCGCGAGCTCGTAGCCGATGCCGCTCGAAGCGCCGGTGACGATCGCGAGCGGGCGGGACAGCGGCTTGGCTTGGGCCATGGGGCATCTCCTGAGCTCGTGGCCGTGAACGCGCGCCGAAAGCCGGTGTTCCGCCCCCCTCCCCTCCGGCGGCGCCGTCCGCTACATGAGCCGCATGTGCGGACGCGTCATCCAGCGCAGCCCCCCGGACCTCCTCGGGCTGCGCATCGTCGACGGCCTCGATGACCGCGATAACCGCTGGTCGAACGTGCCGCCGCGCTATAACGGCGCGCCGGCGCAGGACCTGTGGATCATCCGCAAGAACCCGGCGACGGGCGAGCGCTCGCTCGACCTCCTGCGCTGGGGCCTGATCCCGCATTTCTGCACTGACAAGCCGAAGCCGCCGCCGATCAACGCCGCCGCCGAGACGCTCGCGACGAAGACCTTCCCGCCGGAGACGCGGCCTTTCTTCGCCGACGCCTACGCCAAGCGCCGCTGCATCATGCCGATCGACGGCTTCTTCGAGTGGAAGGCGGTGAAGGGCGAAAAGATCCGGCAGCCCTTCGCCATCGCGATGAAGGACGGCGCGCCCTTCGGCCTCGCCGGGCTGTGGGAGAACTGGAAGGACCCGGCCTCGGGCGCCTGGCTGCGCACTTTTTGCATCGTCACGACGCGGGCGAACGCGCTCGTGCGCCCGATCCACAGCCGCATGCCGGTCATCCTCGCGCCTCGGGATTACGAGCGCTGGCTCGCCGACGAGGACGACCCGCGGGAGCTCCTGCGGCCCTACCCGGCCGAGCCGATGACGATGTGGCCGGTGTCGACGCGGGTGAACTCGTACAAGAACGACGACGAGAGCCTCATCGCGCCGGCGCTCGAGGCCGACGCGACGGCGCCGCCCGACGGCAACAGCGCCTGAGCCGGCCCCGCCCGCGTCGTGCGGCCGGACCATGGCCTTAGGAACGGCGCTGCCGTAGCGGCGTTCATCCGGCGAGCGGTCGCACCGCGACCCCCTCAGAGGAGACGAACGATGCGGATCACCCCATGGCTGCTCGCCGGCGCGCTCGCGCTCGGCATGAGCGCGACGGCATCGGCCGGCCCGAAGACCATGAGCGGCGGCCATAGCCAAGGCATGACCACCGGCTCGACCTCGCCCGGCGCCTCGGCCTATGCGCCCGGCCAGGTCAAGAAGAAGAAGGGCATGCAGTCGGCTAAGAAGTTCGCGCCGGGCCAGAACAGCTCCGGCCGCTACAACACCCCTCCCGGCCAGCGCATGTAGCGCCTCGCGACGCGCCGGTTCGTCGGGAAAACCTTGACGAACCGGCCCCGATGGCTCATCTGGATCGCAAGGTTTGGCCGGGATTTTCCCGGCCCTTTGCGTTTGGCGACCTTGGCCTTATCGGGCCGGGCGCGGGCGCCAGACAAGAGGTTCCGACCATGGCCAAGGCTGTCACGATCAAGGTGAAGCTGCTCTCGACCGCCGACACCGGCTACTACTACGTCACCAAGAAGAACTCGCGCACCATGACCGACAAGCTCGCGATGAAGAAGTACGACCCCGTCGCGCGCAAGCACGTCGAGTTCAAGGAAGCCAAGATCAAGTAGGCGGCGCGCCTGACCGGCGGACGCGGAAAAGGGCGCCCTCTCGGGCGCCCTTTTGAATTGGTGGCCGGCTGGGAGCGGCGATGAGGAGGCACGAACCGCCCCCAAGCCGGCCTAGCCCACGAAATACCCAGGAGATGCGGCGGACCTGAGCACCCGTAGGGCTGGTGTGGGCCTCGGGCGATGCCGCACCGAGGCCGTTGAGCGCAAGGTACAGCCGGGCCCGTCCGGCACAATGGGACAAGGCCCTCCGGGCGGGCTTAATTGGTTGTTAATATTAAGCTTTAGCCGTCCGGCCCTCACCCGGTCGCTTCGCGACTCGGCCTGTCCCGCGAGCGGGAGAGGGGTCACGCCGCGGCTGCGATCACCCGGTTCCGGCCCTGCTGCTTTGCCCGGTAGAGGGCAAGATCGGCGCGCTTCAGCATCTCGCCGGCCGCGGTGTCGCCGGCCTCGCGGGCCGCGACGCCGATCGAGACCGTCACCGGGATCGCCCGCGTGCCGCGGTGGATCGGGAACGGCGTCGCCTCGATGCGCTCGCGGATGCGCTCGGCGACGGCCTCGGCGCCGTCGACCGCCGTGTCCGGCACCGCGACGACGATCTCCTCGCCGCCGTAGCGGGCCAGGAGGTCGATGCCGCGGGTGTGGGCCCGGACCCGGACCGCGAACTCGCGCAGCACCTCGTCGCCGGCGTCGTGGCCGTAGGAGTCGTTGATCGCCTTGAAGCGGTCGATGTCGAGGAGAAGCACCGAGATCTGCCGGCCGCGCGACGCCGCCTCGTCGAACAGCGCGCCGAGATGGCTGTCGAGATAGCGCCGGTTGTGCAGCCCGGTCAGCGGGTCGGTGATGGCGAGCTCCATCGACGTCTGCACCGTCGAGCGCAACGAGTCCGAGAAGCGCTTGCGGCGCACCTGGGTGCGGACCCGGGCGACGAGCTCGTTGCGGTCGACCGGACGGACGAGGAAATCGTGCACGCCGATATCGAGGCCGCGCAGCACGCGGGCCTTGTCGTCGGCCTCGGCGATCATGACGACGGCGGCGTTGCGGGTGCGGTCGAGCGAGCGCAGCTGGCTGCACAGCCGCAAGCCGTCATAGCCGACGAGGTCGAGGCTCACGAGGATGAGCTCGAAGGAGCCCTCGGCGGCCTTGATGAGGGCCTGGTGCGGGTCGCGCTCGACCTCGACGCGGTGGTATTGCCCGAGCGCGGCGGCGAGCCGCTCATGGGAGCTCGCCCGGTCGTCGACGAGGAGCAGCTTGGCGTTGAGGCCGGTTTCCGCGACCGCCGCCGCCAACGGGTCGCCGATGCCGAAATCGCGCGAGGCCATGGCCCGGGTGCGCATCTCGTCGGTCACCGCCTTCAGGCGCACGAGGCTGCGGACGCGCGCCATCAGCGCCGTATCGTCGAGCGGCTTCGTCAGGAAATCGTCGGCGCCGGCGTCGAGGCCCTTGAGCCGGTCGCCGGGCTGGTCGAGAGCGGTCACCATGATGACTGGAAGGTGCGCGGTCAGCGGCGCGTTCTTGAGCCGCCGGCAGACCTCGAAGCCGTCCATGCCGGGCATCATGACGTCGAGGAGGACGATGTCGCACAGGCCCTGCTCGCAGAGCGCCAGCGCGTCGGGCCCGTTCATCGCCGTGACGACGTCGAAATACTCGGCGCTGAGCTTCGTCTCGAGCAGCTTGACGTTCGGGAAGATGTCGTCGACGACGAGGACGCGGGCGGTCATGATGGCCTCACTCGCCGAGATAGGTGCGCACGGTCGCGAGGAACTTCGCGACCGAGATCGGCTTCGACAGATAGGCCTCGCAGCCGCCCTCGCGGATGCGCTCCTCGTCGCCCTTCATGGCGAAGGCGGTGACCGCGATGACCGGGATGGCCTTGAGGTCGTCGTCCTCCTTCAGCCACTTCGTGACCTCGAGGCCGGAGACCTCGGGAAGCTGGATGTCCATCAAGATGAGGTCGGGCCTGTGGGCGCGGGCGAGCTCGAGCGCCTCGATGCCGTTGCCGGTCTTCAAGGTGGCGTAGCCATGCGCCTCGAGGAGGTCGTTGAAGAGCTTCATATTGAGCTCGTTGTCCTCGACGATGAGAACGGTTTTCTTCATGATGGCTGTCCCGCCGGGCCAAGGGCGAGCCGCGCCCGCCCTTCACCCCGCCCCCATTTCGCCGGATGATGTCTTAGCCGAGACTCATTGATGAATGGCAAACCCCGCTATCGACCCGACAGGCGCCCCGCCGCCATGGACGAGGCGCGGGCGCAGGCGATGGCGATCGAGGCCCTCGCCTTCCTCGGCGGTTCGCCGGAGCGGCTGACGCGCTTCCTCGAGGTCTCGGGGCTGTCGCCCGAGACCCTGCGGGCGGCGGCGCGGTCGCCAGGGTTCTTGGCCGGGCTCATGGACTATCTCGTCTCCGACGAGGAGCTTCTCGTCGCCTTCGCGGGCGAAATCGGGGCAGATCCGGAGAGCGTCATGGCGGCGCGGCACCTGCTGTCGCCGACCGAATTCCCGGATTAGGCGCGGCCGTGGGCTCACACAGATCGCCTCATACTGAGGTGCGAAGGCGAAGCCTGAGCCTCGAAGCACGCACGGGCGGCGGGGCGTTGCACCGGCAGGGTTGCGTCCTTCGAGGCTCCCCCCCGGGTCAAGCCCGGGGGTCGCACCTCAGGATGAGGGGCATGGGAGGGTTGCTCTGACGAACAGTCTCCCCCTCTGCCGCGACTGCCTGCGCGAAGCGGAGCCCGCTGCCCGGCGCTGCCGGTTCTGCGGCTCGCCGCGCCTGCTTGCCCATCCGGAGCGTGATGCGCTGTCGATCGCGCATGTCGATTGCGACGCGTTCTTCGCCACGGTCGAGAAGCGCGACGATCCGAGCCTGACGAGCCGGCCGGTGATCGTCGGCGGCGGCAGGCGCGGCGTCGTCGCGGCGGCCTGCTACGTGGCGCGGACGTTCGGGGTGCGCTCGGCGATGCCGATGTTCAAGGCCCTGCAGGCCTGTCCCGACGCCGTCGTCGTCTCCCTGAACATCGACAAGTACCGCCGCGTCGGGCGCGAGGTGCGCGCCCTGATGCTGGAGCTCACCCCGCTCGTCGAGCCGGTCTCGATCGACGAGGCCTTCCTCGACCTCTCCGGCACCGAGCGCCTGCACCATGCAGGCCCGGCCATGACGCTGGTCCGCTTCGCGAGACGCGTCGAGGACGAGATCGGCATCACGGTGTCGGTCGGGCTGTCGCACAACAAGTTCCTGGCGAAGCTCGCCTCGGACCTCGAGAAGCCGCGCGGCTTCTCGATCATCGGCCGGGCCGAGACCGCGGCGCGGCTGGCCGATCTGCCCGTCGCCGTCGTGCCGGGCATCGGGGCTGCGGCGCAGGCGAGGCTGTCGAAGCTCGGCATCAGCCATCTGCGCCACGTGCGCGGCACGCCGCTCGCCGATCTCACCCGGCTGCTCGGGCGCGAAGCCGCCGAGCTCATTCGCTTCTCGAACGGCGAGGATGCGCGGCCGGTGCGCCCGGAGCGGGCGACGAAGAGCGTTTCGGCCGAGACCACCTTCGACGCTGACCTCCGCGGCTTCGAGGAGCTGCAGGCGGTCCTGTGGCGCCTGTGCGAGCGGGTGTCGCGGCGGCTGAAGGCGGCAGGCCTTGCCGGCGGCAGCGTCGTCCTCAAGCTCAAGGACGCGCAATTCCGGCTGCGCACGCGCACCGCCTCGGGGCTGCCGCCGACGCAGCTTGCCGGCCGGCTCTACGACGCGTCGCTCCGGCTGCTTAAGGCCGAATGCGACGGCACCGCCTTCCGCCTCATCGGCGTCGGCGCAGCCGACCTGCGCGACGCCGCCGAGGCCGATCGCGGCGACCTCGCCGATCCCGAGGTGGTGCGCGACGCAAAGCGCGAGGCGGCGGTCGATCGTCTGCGCGAGAAGTTCGGAGAGGCCGCAGTCCAGCGCGGCCTCGCCTTCAGAGCGCGATGACGTCTCTTCGAGCCGTCATCCCGCCTCAGCGCTGACAGGCGCCGGCAGATTCCTTCAGCTCGAACTGGGCGACGTCGCCCTTCAGCGCGAACTCGCCGTAGTCGAGCTTGAGGGCCCGGCTGACGCCGTTCTCGTAGAGCTCGAAGGTGATCGTGTAGACCGGGGTCTGCTCGCCGCGCCCGGGGGTGAAATAGCTGAGCGTCACCGGCCAGCGCGCGAGCTTCTGCATCGCCGCGATCCGCAGCGGCGCCTCGATCGCCTCCTCGGCGCCCGGCTCGAGCCGGCGGCCGATCACGGCGAGGGTGTCGTAGACCTTGTGGCCGTCGTCGGAGCCGTCGAAGACCTTGATCGAGAAGGTGGTCTCGCCGGCCCGCGCCGCCGCGATCAGCCGCTTCATGTGGTCGGAGGGGAACAGCGGGTCGTCGCCGAAGGTGAAGCGCTCGGGCTTCGGCTGCTTCAGCCGGACCGCGAGGCCGTCGCCCCGGCGCTCGGCGTCGCCGTCGAGCTTCTTTCCCGCCGCGCCCTCCATCTCGGAATCGGTCCGGAATCGGAAGCTCCGCCCGTCGCCGGCCTCGAATGTGGCGGTGCGCATGTCGGAGGTCTTCGACCCGACCTCGCCGCTCTCGAGCACCGTCACCTGGCGGTAGGTGAGCGCGTAGCCTTCGCAGTTGTCGCCGAGGAAATCGAAGGCGATGCGGCCGCGGGCGTTCTCGACCCCGCGCGTGCCGGTCGCCTTGGCGAGCGACAGGTCGTAGACGACCCGGTGCGGCGCGAGCGAGATCGGCGCGGCGCTCGCGGCAAAGCCGGTCGCGGCAAGGCCGGTCGCAACAAGGGCGGCGAGCGCCGGGACGGCGGTCCACAGGACCCGCATGCTGTCTCCTTCCGTTCGAGATTACGGACGATAAGCCGCGCCGCGAGTCGCGGCAACGCTTGGGCGCCGCGCGCCCTTGCTCCGCTTATCCGCATAGGCCAGAAGGGGCAAAGGTGGCGCGGAGAAGGCGATGGGCGCGACGGATCGACGTTTGCAGGAACTCGGCATCACGCTGCCGGCCGCGGCGGCCCCGGTCGCGAACTACCTGCCTTTCGTTCGCACCGGAAACCTCGTCGTCGTCTCGGGCCAGATCTGCTTCGGCCCGGACGGCAAGATCGCCGATGCCCATAAGGGCAAGCTCGGGCGCGAGGTGGCGCTCGAGGCGGGCCAGGCGGCGGCGCGGCTCTGCGCCATCAACGTGCTGGCCCAGATGCGCGCCGCGATGGGCGACCTCGAAGGCATCGTCCGCTGCGTGCGGCTCGGCGGCTTCATCAACGCCGAGCCGAGCTTCGCAGGCTTGGCGCAGGTGATGAACGGCGCCTCCGACCTGATGGTCGCGGTGCTCGGCGACCGCGGCCGGCACGCGCGCTCGACGATCGGCGTCGCCGAGCTGCCGCTCGATGCCGCGGTCGAGGTCGAGGCGATGTTCGAGGTCCGATGAGCGCGCCGGACTGGCTCGTCGCGCGCCCGATCGCCCATCGCGGGCTGCATGACGCGGGGGCCGGCCTGATCGAGAACACGCTCGCCGCCGCCGACGCCGCGATCGCGGCCGGATTCGCGATCGAATGCGACGTGCAGGACACGGCCGACGGCGAGGCCGTCGTGTTCCACGACTTCACGCTCGACCGGCTCACCGCCGCGACCGGGCTCGTGCGCGAGCGCAAGGCCGCCGACCTCGCCGGGACCGCCCTCCGCGGTGCCGCGCAGGGGATCCCGACGCTTGCGGCTTTTCTCGTCCGCCTCGCCGGGCGAACGCCGCTCGTCATCGAGATCAAGAGCCGGTTTGACAACGACCCACGGCTCACGCACCGCACGCTCGACGTCGTTTCGGGCTACAAGGGCCCGGTGGCGCTGAAATCCTTCGACCCCTTCGTCGTCGCGGCGATCCGCACCACGGCGCCGCGGATCCCGCGCGGCATCGTGGCGCAAACCGCCTACGAAGGCGCCGAGTGGGAGAACCTTTCGCGCGATCAGCGCCACGACATGGCAAACCTCCTGCATTTCGGCGCGACCGAGCCCGATTTCCTGTCCTGGGGGGTCCACGACCTGCCCTGCGCCGCGCCCTTCCTGTGCCGGCACCTCAGGCGCATGCCGGTGATGGCCTGGACGGTGCGCACCGAACCCGACCGGCGCCGCGCGGCGCTCTACGCCGACCAGATGGTGTTCGAGGGGTTCAGGCCCGATCTTGCTCGGGCCGCGGGCGCGGCCTAACTGTCGACAACTAAGATGTCGGGCACCCCAACTTTCCTCATGCTGAGGTGCGACCCCGGGCTTGACCCGGGGGAGCCTCGAAGCACGCACCGGTGGTCCGGCGCTGCATCGGCAGGGTGCGTCCTTCGAGGCTCGCTACGCTCGCACCTCAGGATGAGGGGCTTGGGAGCCTGGCCCCAGCCCTCGGGCGCGGACAACGTTCACGCGTGGGCTATCCGAGCCGCACGATAAGACACGATCGCCGCGTGAGCCGCCCTCCCCTCGAAATCCAGGTCCGCGTCGCGGAGAGCCTCAAGGCCGTCGCGGCCGCACAGTGGGACGCCATGGCGAACCCGCTCGGCGCGCGCGCGCCCGGCCCGACGGCCGGCAATGGGGCGGAGCGGCCCGAGACCAACAACCCCTTCGCCTCGCACGCCTTCCTGTCGGCGCTCGAGGATTCGGGCTGCGTCGGCGGGCGCTCGGGCTGGCAGCCGGTGCATATTCTGGTCGAGGTCGGCGGCGCGGGCGAGATCGTCGCCGCTGCGCCCTGCTACGCGAAGTCCCATAGCCAGGGCGAGTACGTCTTCGACCACGGCTGGGCCGACGCCTACGAGCGCGCCGGCGGGCGCTACTATCCGAAGCTCCAGGTCTCCGTGCCGTTCACGCCCGTCACCGGTCCGCGGCTCCTGGTTTCGCCACAGGCCGACCGCGACACCGCACGGGCGGCGCTCGTCGCCGGCTTGCGGGCGCTGCGCGAGAAGATCGGCGCCTCGTCGATCCATCTCACCTTCCTGCCCAAGGCCGATTGGGAGGCGCTCGGCGAGGACGGGCTGCTGCAGCGGATCGACCAGCAGTTCCATTGGCTGAACGAGGGCTATGCCGGCTTCGACGATTTCCTGGCGGCGCTGTCGTCGCGCAAGCGCAAGATGATCCGGCGCGAGCGGCGCGACGCGCTCGGCGCCGGGATTACCGTCGAGATCCTGACCGGGCGCGAGATCACCGAAGCGCATTGGGACGCCTTCTTCGCCTTCTACATGGACACCGGCTCGCGCAAATGGGGCCGCCCGTACCTCAACCGCCGCTTCTTCTCGCTTGTCGGCGAGCGCATGCCCGAGCGGCTGGTGCTGTTCCTTGCCAAGCGCGCCGGGCGCTACATCGCCGGGGCGATCAACTTCGTCGGCGACACCACCCTCTACGGGCGCAACTGGGGCTGCATCGAGGACCACCCGTTCCTGCACTTCGAGCTCTGCTTTTACCAAGCGATCGACTATGCGATCGCGCATGGGCTTGCGCGGGTCGAGGCCGGCGCGCAGGGCGAGCACAAGCTCGCCCGCGGCTACCGTCCGGTCGCGACCTACTCGGCCCACGACATCGCCGACCCGGCGCTCCGGCGCGCCGTCGCCGAGTATCTGACGCGGGAGCGAACCTACGTTGCCGAGGCGGCGGCGGAGCTGTCCGAGGCCCTGCCCTTCCGGCACCGGTGCTCATGAGGCCCGCCGGGATTTTCGTGACGATCATGATGAGAGTGCGGCGTGCGGCATCGTCATGACCGGCGCGCGGACGCGGCCCATAGGCCGGATTTCTTGCCTGCGAGCCCCGGCCAAGATATCGGAGCGCTCATGCCCTACGACCCCGCGAACGTCTTCGCCCGGATCCTGCGCGGCGAGCTGCCGAGTGAGCGCGTCTACGAGGACGAGCACACGCTCGCCTTCATGGACGTGATGCCGCGCGCCGACGGCCACGTGCTCGTGATCCCGAAGAACCCGGCCCGCAACCT